>CALFYN010000127.1 GCA_937952345.1 uncultured Acidobacteriota bacterium | reverse complement strand
TTGTTCCCATTGCGCGTCGCCGCCACCGCAACTCCCGCCGCGGCCGCTCCGCCAACCGCAACCAGAATCGCGATCAGCTTCCCGGATCCAGCCGCTGCTCCGGCCGCGGCCAGTGCCGCATTGGTCTGATTGATCGTCGTCGACGTCTGCACCCCGCGCTGCGAAGCCGTAACGCGAATCTCCATCTTGCCCGCCACGTTGTTCGGTGTGAACCCGCGCATCACCGCGCGTCCATTCTGATCCGTCAAGACGGTCAGCATCTTCGTTCCGCCCGTGAACGTGCCGCTCGCACCCTGGCTCGGCAGCAGGAACACCACACTTGCCCCGGCTACCGGCTTCCGGTTCTCATCTTCCACTTGCACAATCGGCTCGCGAGCCACACGCTGGCGAATATTATTGATAGCGCCTTCGCCTTCCACCACCACGATGTTCAGCTTCTGCGGAGGCGGCGTCTCCTGTGCCATCGCTCGCGAAATGGGCATCTCCAGCCCCATCACGATCGAAAGCAGCGTTGCTAGGAATGCTCGTATTGTCAAAATGTCTGTTCCTCCAGCACTAAGGCTCCTGTATTATAACGCGTATTCGCAAGCCTGAATCACTCACCGCAACCCAAGGAAAAAGCGGTTCACCTCTGCTATTGTTTACGTTATACTCTCAGGCTGTAGTCCACAGGAGAAGTCATGAGAATCACCCCCATCCTATTCGCCATCCTTCTCGCGGCGTTCCCGCTGTGCGCCCAGCGCCACAAGCTCACCATCAATGCCGAAACGCCCGAAGGCCAGCTCCTCCAGCAAATCGGCCAGGAAGCCGACGCCGCCAAAAAGACCGGCCTCATGGAGGAGTTCACCCAGAAGTACGCCAAGCACGAAGGCATGGGCTGGGTTCTCGATCAACTGGTCGCCGCCTACCTCAAAGCCGGCCAGTTCGACAAAGTCCTCGACACCGGTGGCAAACTCCTCGCCATGGATCCCGCCGATGTCGCCACCGCCCACACTTGCCTCAAGGCCGCCGAAGGAAAGAAGGATCCCAACCTCATTAAGGAGTGGGCCGCCAAGACCAGTGCCCTCGCCAAGAAAGCCGCCGCCGCCCCCAAACCCTCCGACGAAGACGAGGAGGAGTCCTGGAAAGCCAGCGTCGACTACGCCAAACAGGTCGATACCTACACCGAATACTCGCTCTACGCCGCCGCCTTGGCCGCCCAGGATCCTAACCACCGCATCCTGCTCTACGAGGCTCTCGAAGCCCGCAACCCCGAAGGCCAGTACATCGCTCCCCTCAACCTCTCCTACTTCTTCGCCCTCCGCCAGACCAATCAGAACGACAAGGCCATCGCCCTCGCCGAAAAAGTCCTCCAGAAGGATCAATCGAGCGAAGACATGTTGCTCGCCGTCGCCGATCATCACTTCAACAAAAAAGGCGATCCCGCCCGCATCATCGAACTCTCCTCCAAGCTCGTCGAAGTCATGGGCGCCAAACCCAAGCCCGAAGGCATCGCCGACGCCGATTGGGAAAAACGCAAAAACCTCATGACCGGACTCGGCCATTGGATGACCGGCATCACCTACGGCAACCAAAGCAAGTGGAAGGAGACCGACGCCGCGCTCCGCCAGGCCCTTCCCCTCGTCTCCGACAACGAACAGCTTAAGGCCCAGACACTCTTCTACCTCGCCCTCTCCAACTACAAAATGGGCGAGCCCCGCAAAGACAAAAAGCTCATGGCCGAAGCCCTCCGCTTCAACGTCCAATGCGCCGCCATCAAGAGCCCCTTCCAGGGCCAGGCCTCCAAGAACGCCTCCGTCATCCGCCAGCAATACGGACTCAAGTGAACATACTCATACCGAACTTAGGATCGACATCGCTCAAATATCAACTTCTCGCGATGCCGGAAGGGCGTGTCATCGCCCGTGGAAAACAGGAACGCGTCGCCGACTACCGCGCCGCCATCCGCGCCATCGACACCGCCGGCGCGCCCATCGATGCCGTCGCCTTCAAAGCCGTCCATGCCGGCCCCCGCTATCGCGGCACCTTCGTCATCGATGACGCCGTCATCGCCGCCCTCGCCGAATTCCTTCCCGCCGCCCCCGCCCATAACGCCATCTACCTCACCGCCATCGAAGCCTTCCGCGAAGCCATGCCCGGCGTCCCCCTCATCGCCGCCTTTGAAACCGAGTTCCACCGCACCATGCCCGAACACGCCGCCCGCTACGGTGTCTCCGCCGAATGGCGCGAAACCTACGGCGTCCGCCGCTACGGCTTTCACGGTGCGTCGCATCAATTCGTCAGCGAACGCGTCCCCGAGATCATCGCCCGCCCCCGCACCGCGCTACGCCTCATCAGTTGCCACCTCGGCGGCAGCAGTTCCATGTGCGCCATCCAAAATGGCCAGTCCATCGACACCACCATGGGCTTCTCCCCACAATCCGGTCTCGAAAACGCCACGCGCCACGGCGAACTCGACGTCTTCGCCGTCCTCTATATGATGAAGCGCCAGGGCTGGCAACTCGACGATATCTACACCCAACTCACCAAGACCGGCGGACTCGCCGGACTAAGCGGTGTCGCCGGCGGTGATGTCCGCGACCTCGAAGCCGCCGCCGCTTCCGGTAACCGCGACGCTCAACTCGCCCTCGATGTCTTTACCTACGAAGTGAAGAAAACCATCGGAGCCTACGCCGCGGCCATGGGCGGACTCGACGCCATCGCCTTCACTGGCGGCATCGGCGAAAATAGCGCCACCCTCCGCATGGCGTGCTGTGCCGGCCTCGAATTCCTCGGTGTCCATCTCGATCCCACCCGCAATGCCGCATCCTCCGGAGACCGCATCGTTTCCCCCGATGCCTCCCCAGTCGCCGTTGTCACACTCGCAACGAATGAGGAGATTGTGGTCGCCCGCCGCG
>CALFYN010000126.1 GCA_937952345.1 uncultured Acidobacteriota bacterium | reverse complement strand
AACGACGGCGATACGGATCTCTATGTCACCGGCTTCCCGCGCAACACGCTGTATCGCAACAACGGCGATGGCACGTTTACGGATATCACCGCGCAGGCGGGAGTAGCGGGCAAGGGCTGGACATCGAGCGCCGCCTTTGTCGATGTCGATCACGATGGCCGGCTGGATCTGGTTGCGGTGCGCTACGTGGAATGGGATTTCGAACCGGACATCTGGTGCGGGGCGCGGAAAGAGGGGTATCGCTCTTATTGCCATCCCGATCAGTTCCAGCCGATTTCGAGCCTCCTGTTCCACAACAAGGGTGATGGGACGTTTGAGGATTGGACGGACCGCAGCGGCTTTACGCCGGCGAAAGGCAAGGGACTGGGAATTGCGATCGAGGACTTCGACCGTGACGGGAAAGTGGACATCGCAGTGGCGATCGACTCATTCCCGCAGCAGCTATTTCACAACCTGGGGGAAGGCAAGTTTCAGGAGATGGGATTTGACGCCGGAGTGGCCTATGACGACGATGGCAATACCTATGGCGGCATGGGCATCGACTTCGCCGATTACAATAACGACGGCTGGCCGGACCTGCTGATCAACGCGCTGGCCTCGCAACGCTACGCACTGTATCGCAACAAGCGGGGCGTCTTTGAACACTATTCGGCGCAATCGGGCATTAGCGCATCGACGCGGATGAACTCCGGGTGGGGAATGAAGCTGGTGGATTACGACAACGACGGGTGGAAGGATATCATCGTGGCGCAAGGGCACGTGATGGACAACATCATGCTTACGCAGCCCAAGGTGCCGTATCTGGAGCCGATCAAGGTGCTGCGGAATACGAAGGGGAAGTTCGTGGAGGTGCAGGCGTTTGAGAAACCGCTGGCGGCGCGGGGCGCGGCGTTCGGCGATCTGAACAACGATGGGTGGGTGGATATGGCCGTGAATTGCCTGGACAACGAAGCTGTGGTCATCCTCAGCCGCGTAGCGAACGGCAATCACTGGATCAACTTCGAACTGGAAGGCGTGAAGAGCAACCGGGACGGAATCGGAGCCAGGGTGATTGTGGTTACGCCCGACGGCAACGAACAGCACGCGATGGTGTCCACCACCTCGAGCTATCTTTCCGCCAATGACAAACGGGCGCACTTCGGGCTGGGCACACAAACGAAGATCGCCTCAGTGGAGATTCTCTGGCCGAGCGGTGGGAAGCAGATCATCGAGCCTGGCGCGGTGGACCGCACGGTGAAGGTCAAGGAACAATAGCGGCGCCGGCGGGTAGAATCCATGCCGAGTTGTGGCGGGTGAAGCCGATGTGGGGGTAGTATTCCACGGCTTTCGGGGCTGCCAGGAGAATGATGTTGGCGCGCGGCGCGGCGGCCTGGGTGCGGCGGATCAGTTCCTTGCCGATGCCGTGCCGCTGATGGCTGAGGCGGACGGCGAGATCGGAGAGGTAGGTGGCGTAGGCGAAATCCGTCATGCACCGGGAGATGCCTACCAGCAAATCGCCTTCCCAGGCGGTGATGACCAGGTTGGCGTGACGCACCATGTCGGCCATGCGCTCGCGTTCGCTGACGGGTCTGCGTTCTCCCAGGGTTGAGGCAACGTACATCTCGATGACCTGGTCGATGTCGAGATTGTTGCCGGTGCGGTATTCGATCATTCGATCCATTCTACCGTCGCGTACGCACGTTGACGTTCACTTTTTTGAAAATCTCGAAGTGTTTGGCGGCTTCGTCTGCTTTGCCGTTGCGGCGCAGGACTTGCGCCAGCAGGTAGTGCGCGGTGCCGTATTCGGGATCAAGGACGACGGCCTGACGAAGCCACTTGAGGGCGATTTCGTCCTTGTTCATTTGAGCGAGCGCCTTGCCGGTGAGGAAGAAATTGCGGGCGGAGGCGGGGTTGCGCTTCGCCGCTTCCGATGCCAGTTGGAATGCCTTTTCGAACTCGTTCCGCTTGAGGAAAAAATCGGCGAGATTGGCATGCGCCCAATCGTATTCGGGATGGTCCTTCATCACCAGATCGAGGGCCGCGAAGAAGTGCTTCAGCGCCAGGGAATCCTGATGCATGGCATCGTAAACGAGGCCGAGGTTGTCGTGGGCGCGGTAGGATTTGGGGTCGCGGGCGAGGACTTTCTGGAACTGTTCGACGGCTTCGGGGTAGCGGCTGCTCTGGTAGTACATGCGGCCAAGGGCATAGATGGTGGGCTCGTGATGCGGATCGAGGGTGAGGGCTGATTTCATCATCTCCTCGGCCTCGGTGTCCTTGCCCATGAGGTAGAGCGCGTCTCCGGCCATTTTGCGCGCGATGGGGTTGTTCTTCACATGGGCGAAGCTGCGCACGGCTTCGGCGAACTGCCGCGACATCAACTGCGCCTGGCCCAAGGCCATGTAGATCGGCTCTGTGTTGCTGCAATGAGAAAGGGCGGCCTCGAAATCCGAAGCCGCCCTTTCGTACCGCTTTTCGTTGTAGCTGGCCTGAGCCCGTTCAATTGCGAGAGAACAAGGATCCGGCTGCCACCACATACAACCTAGAACGTAACACGCATCGCGAGCTCGATGTTGCGAGGCCCGCGCTGCTGTCCCGTGAACTGGCCGAAGAACGGGTTGTTGATTGCCGTGACCAACCCGCCGATTCCGTGCCGGTTGAAGGGATTGAGGAACGTGCCGCGCAGTTCCACGCCCGCCTGCTCCTTGATCCGGAAGTTCTTGAAGATGCCAAGATCTTCGTTCACGAAGTGGCGGTCGCGGATGTTGGGCAGCAGCGGACCCAGGGTTCCCAGGCGCTGCACGACGTTCTGGCCGCCGGCAAACACGGGCGGGTTGGTGAACGCGTTGCGGTTGAGGTAGGTGGATCCACCGTTGGCGCCGCGGAAATTGATGACGGGCTCCGCATTGGTGAGAATCGGTACGCCCGCCACCAGGTCGGCGCGAGCCGTACCGATGGGGCTGTTGATGCCGCCGGTGCCGATGGAGATCGGGTTGCCGGAGCGGATCTGGTGATTGCCGGTGATCTGCCAGCCGCCGATCAGGGTGGCCGCCAGCCCGCTCACGTTGAGCGCCTTGCCGGGGCCGATGGGGAGTTCATAGATCCACGTCGCCTTGAAGAACTGCGGGTAGTGGAACGAAGTGATGGAGCGCTCCAGGCCACGATTGTACTGGTCGGCAACGCCTTCGGCATCGATTACGCTATCGGTGTTGCCGATGGCTTTCGAGAAGGTATAGGCTCCCAGGATGGAGACGCCGCCCTTGAAGTGGCGAGTGGCCTGCACCTGCAAGCTGTGGTAGTTCGAGTTTCCGAAGTTCGGGAACGGCTGGCTGATGCTGGTGAACTGCGGATAGGCGCGGAGTGCCTGTGCGTTGGTTCCCGCAAAGCCGGGGAAGGGTTGCGGGATGGGGCTCGATGCATTCCAGGGACGCGGCAGAATGTCGCCGTAGCGTTGAATCTCGGCAAACGTCAGTGCGTTGAGGTTATCGAAGCCCTTGGCAATGAGGCGCGTGCCCTTGTTGCCGATGTAGTTCACTTCCAGCACGGTGGCGGCGGGAAGTTGATACTGGAAGCCGAAGTTCCAGTTCTGCACGTACGGCAGGCGGCCGGAATCGGCGGCCTGGTATTCGATGCCGAGACCGTTGGCCGCGTTGGGACGGCGATCGGGCAGCGTTCCCGTGAAGCTGGGATACGGATTGTGGATGAATCCCAGTGGGTCTTCGGCGAAGCGCAATTGGGTGTTGCCGGAGTTCACGCTGATGGTGGTGTTGAACCCGAACTGGCCGGGCGAAGTGAAGTTATTCACCGTCGGCGTATTGTTGATGCCGTAGCCGCCGCGCATGACCAGCTTGTCGTTGATGGCATAGGCGAAGCCGACCTTCGGAGAGAGTTGCTTCCAGTAGGTCTGCATGAAGCTCTTCTGGCCCAGGTCATCGACGAACACCAGCGCGCCCAGGCGGCCACCGGCGGCGGGATTGGGAGTGGTCAGGCTGAGACCCGACATGCGGCCCGCCACTTCCTGCAGTCCACCGATGATTTCCCAGCGCAGGCCGAGGTTCAACGTCAGCTTGCGGTTCACCTTGAAGTCGTCCTGGATGTAGGTGCCGACGCTGCGCCAGCGCTGCCCGAAGTTGGCGCCGGCAATACCGCGGCTCGTGTTGTTGTAGGCTCCCAGCAGGAAGCTGGCGAAGGAGTGGCCGGTTTCGTTCAGGAAGCCGATTTGCGCGGTTTGGGTTGGCGCGAAGTTGAAGTCGCCGGAACCGGACTTGTTGCGATTGTTCTGGTAGTAACGGCGATGGTCGATACCGAAGCGGATGTTGTGCTTGCCGCGAATGAACGTCATGTCGTCGGTGATGATGGTGGATCCGTTATAGGAACCGCCACGATTGCCCGAACCCAGACGTCCGCCTGCGCCGATGCCGCCACCCTGGAACGGCTGTCCGCCAAAGGTCAGAACCGGGAAATGCGTCCCCGGAACGTTGGTGAGGCCGAGCTTGGACGGCCAATCCTGATCGACATACACGCTCTGATTCAAGTTGCCGAAGCGGTTATAGCCCGCGGCGAAGTGATTGAGGAAGGTCGGGGTGACGGTCCAATCGTAGGAGAAGCGGCCCATCGTGCCGGGCGTGTTCTGGAGTTGGTATACGTTGGTCGGCAATCCCGGAGGAATTCCCCAGCGTCCGCCGGGCGAATTGTTCCGCTCGCGGAAGTTGCGGCTGAACATGGCGTAGAGCTTGTGCGAGGTGTTGATATTGTGGTCGCCGCGCAGCATCAGCATCTTCTCGTCGAAGAACGGGCAGCATGCGCCGAGGTTGGGGATGTTGTTCAGCATGGTGCTGAACACCGGATCGTCGATGCCCACGTCGAGGATTTTCTGGGAGACCGGGCTGAAGCGGGCGCGCGGAATGACGTTACCGGCGAAGGGCGTTCGCACACCTGTAGCGCCGGCGGCCTGCGTCGAAAGCGGGTCATAGATGGCGCCGAAACGGACAGCGTTGCCCAGCGCGTCGGTCCCGATGGAACTGCCCGACCGGGCATTGCCCGTGAAGGCCGAATCAAAGAGGCGGGCGAAGTTGCCCTGCTTGAACTCCGGCATGGGCAGTGTGCTGAAGCCGGTGGACTGGAAATCGCGGACCTTCGTCCGTTCGAAATTCTGGAAGAAGAACGTTCTGTTCTTGCCGTTGTAGACTTTGGGGATCAGCACAGGGCCGCCCACGGACTGCCCGTAGTTGTGCTGCTTGAAGGGCTGGCGCTTGACTCCACCGGCGTTGTTATTCCAGCTATTCGCACGGAAGGCGTCGTTCTGCACGTAGTAATAAGCGCTGCCGTGCAGTTGATTCGTGCCGCTCTTGGTGGCGAAGTTCGCAACGGCCGTCTGGCCACCGCTGTACTGCGCGCTGGTGACGCCGGTCTGCATCTTCATTTCGCTAATGGCTTCGGCGGTCGGGCTGAATTCGTTATTGCTGCCGCCCTGCAGATCCATGCGTCCCAGTGGGATGCCATCGATCAGGATTTCGTGCGAATAGTTCTGGCCGCCGTTGATGGAGCCTTGAAAGGTGCCACCAACAGTGCCGGGCAGAGAGGTGAAGATGAACTGCTGGATCTGACGGCGGCCGTCACCCACGGTGATGGGCCAGGTGTCGAATTCCTTTTTCGATACGTAACTGCCGATTTCGGCCGTGCCCGTTTCGAGCAGCGGCGGGTCGCTGGAAACGGTGACCTGATCGGAAACCGCGCCCACTTCCATAACGAAATCCACGGTCAGCGTTTGCGCCACCGCAAGAACCACATTGTCACGAACAGCAGTCTTAAAACCCGCCGCACTCGCCGTAAGGCGATAGGTTCCCGGCGAGAGATACGGCATGCGGTACACGCCGGCGGATGTGGTCTCCACCGGAGTTTCCACGTTGGTGGCCAGATTCAGGGCTTTTACCGTCGCCCCGGCAATCACCGCTCCTGACGGATCGGAGATGGTTCCATTGAAAATTCCACGTTCGCCTTGGCCATACAGGGCCAGAGCCAGAAGACACAATAGCCACGAACAACGGCTGATCATGCTTATCGATACCCCCTCTGCAATTTGGAGTTGTGTGACAACTCCATAAAGAGACGATAATCATACACTTCAGCCGTGTCAATCGCCGCAATTTTTGCAGCAATCAGATAAGGATTAATGTGTCTTTTATTGGAACTCTACTTCGCGCCCTCTCTAGAAGGTGACTCGCATCGCCAGCTCGATGTTCCGGCCGCCCATCTGCTGTCCCGTAAACTGGCCAAAGAAGGGATTGGCGATGCTGGTCACCAGTCCGCCGATTCCGTGCCGGTTGAAGGGGTTGAGGAAGGTGCCGCGCAGTTCCACTCCCATTTCCTCGCGGATACGGAAGTTTTTCGAAATCCCGAGATCCTCGTAGGTGAAGTGGCGGTTGCGGATATTGGGGAGCAGCGGAGGCGCGGTGCCCAGCCGTTGCACAACGTTCTGGCCGCCGGCGAATACTGGCGGGTTGGTGAACGCCGCGCGATTCAAATAGGTGGCGCCACCGTTGACCCCACGGAAATTGATGCCCGCGCCGCTGTTGTTGATGATGGATTGACCAGCGACCAGGTCCGGCCGCGCCGCGCCGATGGGGTTGGCGATGCCGCCGGTGCCGATGCCGATCGGCGCACCGCTGCGGAACTGGTGGTTCCCGGTGAGTTGCCAGCCGCCGATGATCTTTCCGGCGACACCGCCGATGTTAAGGGCCTTGCCCGGTCCGATGGGCAGTTCGTAAATCCAGGTCAGTTTGGCTACCTGCGGGTAGTTGAATGAAGTGATGGAGCGCTCCAGGCCACGATTGAACTGGTCGGCGGGCGATTCAGCATCGATGGCGTTATCGGTGAACCCGATCGATTTGGACCAGGTATAGGCGCCGAGGATGGAGAACCCGTTACGGAAATGCCGCGTCAACTGCACCTGCAGGCCATGGTAGTTTGACGTACCGAAGGTCGGGAACGGCTGGCTGATGCCGGTGACCTGCGGATAAGGCGTCAGGGCCCGTGCCACGGTTCCCGTGAATCCGGCGTACGGTAACGGCACACCGCTGGCCGCCGTCCACGGACGGGGCAGCAGGTCGCCGAACTGCTGCACGGTGGTGAACGGCAGTGCGTTGAGATTGTCGAAGCCCTTCATGATGAGCCGGGTGCCTTTGTTGCCGATGTAGTTCACTTCCAACACCGACGAGGCGGGCAACTGGAATTGGAATCCGAAGTTCCAGTTCTGTACGTACGGCAGACGGCTGGAGCCCGGATCGGTGTAGGTGGTGCCAAGATTGTTGTTGAGCGACGGGTTGCGGTTGGGCAGCGTCGCGGTGAAATCCGGATACCGGTTATGGATGAACATCACCGGATCTTCCGCGAATTGCCGCTGCGTATTCCCGGCGTTGACCGCGATCGACCCATTGAATCCCAATGTGCCGCCGAAGCCGAACCCATTGGAAATCGGAGGCGTGTTGTTGATGCCATATCCACCGCGCATCACCATCTTGTCGGTCATCGCGTATGCGAAACCGAACTTCGGAGATAATTGCTTCCAGTAAGTATCCTGGAATCCGCGGCGGCCGAGATCATCGACGAAGACCAGGGCGCCCGGCCGTCCGCCTGCTGCCGGATTCGCTGCAGTAAGGTCGAATCCGCTCATGCGTCCAGCCACTTCGATCAAACCGCCGATGACTTCCCAGCGCAACCCGAGGTTGAGAGTCAGCTTCCGGTTGACCTTGAAATCATCCTGCACATAGAAGCCGGCGTTGCGCCAGCGGTGTCCGAAGTTCGAAGGTGCAATTCCTCTGCTGGTGCTGTTTACCGCTCCCAGCAGGAAGCTGGCAAAAGAATGCCCGGTCTGGTTGAGGAAGCCCGGCTGCGCGGTCTGCACCGGCGAAAACGCAAAGTCACCCGAGCCGGACTTGCTGCGAGTGTTGTAGTAATAGCGCCGGTGCTCAAAGCCGAATTTGATATTGTGCTTGCCGCGAATCAAGGTCAGATCGTCGGTGATGATAGTGGAACCATTGTAGGAGCCGCCGCGATTCCCCGATCCTAGTCTTCCACCGGCGCCGATGCCGCCGCCCTGGAACGGCTGCCCGCTGAACGTCAGCACCGGGAAGTGTGTGCCGGGCACGTTTTGAATCCCCAGCTTCGACGGCCAGTCCTGATCGACGAAGACGCTCTCGTTGTTATTGCCGAACCGGTTGTAACCGACGGCGAGATGGTTCAGCAGCGTGGGAGCGATGGTCCAATCGTAAGCGAAGCGGCCCATGGTGCCCGGAGTATCCTGATTCTGATACACGCCAGTCGGCAGGCCCGGAGGCACATCCCAGCGGCCGCCCGGCGAATTGTTGCGCTGGCGGAAGTTGCGGTTGAACATGGTGGAGACGCGGTGCGACGTGCTGAAGTTGTGTTCCACCTTGAAGGTGAGCATCTTCTCGTCAAACAGCGGACAGCATGCGCCGAGCGCCGGAATGTTGTTGAGCATCGTGTCGAAGGCAGGGTCGGTGATGCCGACCTCAAGGATCTTGGCCGCTACAGGACTCCAGCGGCTGCGCGGAATCACGTTGCCCGCAATGGAGTGCGCACGCCCTGCCCGTTGGCGGCAGCTTGCGTCGAAAGCGGATCGTAGATTCCACCGAATCGAACGGGATTGCCTCTGGCATCGGTTCCCACTGTGGTTCCCGATGCCGCATTGCCGGTGAATGCGGAATTGAACAGCCTTGAGAAATCGCCGTTCTTGAAGTCCGGCATCGGCAATGTGCTGAAACTGGTCGAGGTGAAGTTCTTCACCTTGGTGCGCTCGAAGTTGTGATAAAAGAACGTCCGGTTCTTGCCGTTGTAAATTTTCGGAATCAACACCGGCCCGCCGATGGAGTAGCCGTAGTTGTTCTGCTTGAACGGCTGGCGCGCCACGCCCGCGGCGTTGTTGTTGAAGCCATTGGCGCGGAAGGCGTCGTTCTGCACAAAGTAGTAGGCACTGCCGTGGAAGCTGTTCGTACCTCCCTTGGTGGCGAAATTCGCCACGGCTGTTTGCCCGCCGCTGTACTGGGCGCTGGTCATGCCCGTCTGCAATTTGAACTCGCTGATGCTTTCCGCCGAAGGGCTGAACTCGTTGTTGCTGCCGCCTTGTAGATCCATGCGTCCCAGCGCAATGCCGTCGATCAGAATCTCATGGGAGTAGTTCTGCCCGCCGTTAATGGAGCCTTGGAATGTTCCGCCGACTGTGCCCGGCAGCGAAGTGAAGATGAACTGTTGGATCTGGCGGCGTCCATCGCCGACCGTGATCGGCCAGGTATCGAATTCTTTCTTGGACACATAGCTGCCGATTTCCGCCGTGCCCGCTTCCAGCAGGGGCGGATCACTCGAAACCGTCACCGAATCGGAGACCGCGCCAACTTCCAGAATGAAGTCCACCGTGAGAGTCTGCGCCACGGAAAGAATGACGTTGTCACGAATCGACGTCTTGAATCCGGGGGCGCTGGCCGTGATCCGGTAGGTGCCCGGCGTGAGATACGGCATGCGGTACACACCCGCGGAAGTTGCCTGCACGGGCGTTTCCACGTTGGTTGCGGCGTTCATCGCCTTCACGGTTGCGCCGGGAATCACTGCTCCCGTCGGATCGCTGATGGTTCCGTTGAAAGTGCCACGCTCGCCTTGGGCGAACAGCCCGGCGGCAAACGACAGAAGAATCCAGGTGGTACGAATCTGCATGGCTCGGTTTACCCCTTTCGGTCCGGCTGCGTGAAAGAAGCCGTTTAAAAGACCTTAATACCCTTTAATCGGCAAGTCAAGCCATCCCGCGGTTTACCGGAATTCGATCGCCGTCACCAGTCCGCTCGAAGAGATGTACTCCAGCACGATCGGCACCGGCTTTTGCGGGCCACATCGGAACTCGAATGTCATCGACGAAAAGTTCTTCAACAGAACCTCGCCGGGGTTTTCCACCAGCAACGCACGCACTTTGCCTTGGGCCCGCACGTGAAACTTCGCGCTCTGCCCCTGGCACTCGATTCGTTCCAGCACGCCTTCCAGCCGCGCATCCCCCTGTTTGTTCTTCCAGCTATCTGGGGTGTTCACGGCTGGACGTTTCTCGGCTGACGGACGCGGCTGTGGCGCTTCCATCGACCGTAGCGATGCCCGCGCCATCTCCACTTGTTCCGCCGTGGATGCGGCATCCAGTGCCCGGCGCGCCGCCAGTAAGGCCTGGTCCATGCGGCCGAGCGCCTGATAGCTCATGGCCAATGCATGCCAGAAATACGACTGCCGGGGAAATACGGCCGCTGCCTGTTCGATATGCCGCACCGCCTCCGCATGCCGGTTCTCGCCGGCGTAGCCCACACCCAACAGAAACTGCGCCTCGGCATGCCGCGGGTTTCTCTGGACGGCCTGTTCCAGATAGCGCCGTGTGTCCTCGCGGCTCCCTCCCGTATCGCGCAGCAACATCGCGTACTCGAAGTAGGTTTCGGCGCCGGCATTGGGGAAGGCGATCGCCTGTTCGAAATATCCGCGCGCGGCGTCGTACCGCTTCGACGCCAATTCGATCATGCCCAGCGCCGTCGCCAGGCGTGCCGAATCAGGCTTCCTGCGGCGGTATTTGCGGTACACCTTCTCGGCTTCCTCCGGACGTCCGCACTGATTGGCGAGACCTGCGTAGGCTAGGTCTCCTTCCGGATCCACCATCTCGTGAGCTTCGACACTGGCGCGATCCTCCAGGTCCACCGTGTATTCGACAACCGGGAGCATCTTCCGGTCCAGGTAGGCTTTCAGATCCACAATCACCTCGGGGAACGACTTGGCGTAGGCCTTCTGCAAGGCCGCCACCTGCGGTTCCCCTGCGCTGACGGCGGCCAGGAAGCCGGCAAAGCCCGCGCGATAGCTTTCGTGCAGGCGCAGCATGTGCACCATCGCCCAACTCTGCGCGTAGAAGATGCCCGCACGCGAGGCTTCGTCAAAATGCGGCGATTGCTTCGTCACCCGGGCGATCTCATCGCCGGAAAGCCACGGCCGCGCGGCCAGCAGGCGCAGATGATTGCCGATCGCCTTTCCCAGGCGCACCTTCCCGCCGGCGGCTTCCAGCGTGGAGTGGAACTCCGCCAGTCCTTCTTCCAGCCATTGCGGCAGCGGCCCGGCGGTGTGATTCAGCACCAGGTGCACGTACTCGTGGAAGGCAACCCGGGAAGCGTCCGGGGCACCCATATATAAGACGATGTAGTCCCGTTCCGCCGCGCTCTGGTAGAAGCCCTGCACGCTTTCGCCGGGACGAACCGCCCGGAACCGGGCTTCCGATGTCAGGGCAAATGCCTCCACGGGCAGCGGCGCACCCCGCGTGCTCCCCAGCCCCGAAAAGACCCGCCGCGCGAGATCGAGCTTCTCCAAGGCTTCGCGCCCTGCCCGTTCTCCCCCGTCCGTGATCACCGTGACAGGCCCCGACGCCACCTTCCACCACTTGCCGAACAGCGGAAGCGCCAGCACCAGAAATACCGAAAGCCGGATCACAGTGCTTTCATTTTACTTGCGCGCCGCTCATAGCTGATAAAATGGAAGCACTGAAAACGAGATGATTTCTCAAGCGCCAAAACTACAGATGAAAGTCGCGCAGAAGCAGATTCTGACGCCTGGGCTCGTCCAGATGGTCACTCTGCTCCAACTGAACCGGTTGGAACTGCGGGACATGATCTCGCAGGAAATGGCGCAGAATCCGTTTCTGGAAGAGGGAGCCGACGGCGAGGAACTGACTCCGCAAGAGGTGCAGACTCTCATTGAAAATGAGCGTCTCTCCGATCCCGCGGACAGCTCCATTCTGGAAACGGTGAACGCCGCCGCGCAGCCCGAAGGCTTTGAAGCAGTGACGGATTTCGACCTGGACCGCGTGGATACGGAGCGTGCGCGCGCCGAAGCCGCGGCACCGGCGTCCCCCGCGGCCGAAGAAGCTGCCCCCACGCAGACGACGGACAGCTTTGACGAGATCGACTTCGGTTCGTATTTCGACGACTATCTAGACCCCGGCTTCAAATCCCCGGCTTCAGAGAACGTCGAAAAACCCGGTTTCGAGACATTCTTATCCTCGCCGGTCACGCTCAGCAGCCACCTGGAAGAGCAACTCGCGCTGATGGTGCTGACCGACGACGTTCGCGATGCCGCCGATACGATCATCGGGAACCTGGACGAAAACGGCTACCTGAACGAATCGCTCGAGGAACTGTCCTCGGCCGGCAACCACCCGATGACCGATCTGGAAGCCGCCTTGAAGGCCGTCCAGTCCTGCGAACCCGCGGGTGTGGCGGCGCGCGATCCGCAGGAATGCCTGCTGCTGCAGTTGGAAAGCCGCAATGGCAAAGGCGGCGTGGCCTGGCAACTCATCAAAGAGCACATGAAGCTGCTCGAGTTGCGGCAGTACAAAGAGATCGCCAAGCTCATGGGCCGCCCTCTGGAGCACATCCAGATTGCCATCGCGGTCATCACGCACCTGGACCCGCGCCCCGGCCTGCGCTATTCCGGCCCCGGCGCACGCCAGGTGCAACCTGACGTCTACATCTTCAAAGACGGGGAAGACTATGTAATTCAGATCAACGACGACGATCTCCCGCAGATCCGTCTGAATTCCGATTACCGCCGCATGCTCGATCGGAATCAGGAGCCGAACAAGGACGTCCGCGATTACATGAAGGAGCGTTATCAGTCGGCTCTCCAGTTGATGAAGAATATCGAACAGCGCAAGCAGACGATTTTCAAAGTCTGCCAGGCGGTCATCGGACGCCAGGGCGAGTTCCTGGAAAAAGGCCTCGATTTCCTGCGCCCGATGATGATCAAGGATGTCGCCGAGGAGATCGGCGTGCACGCATCCACGGTCAGCCGCGCGGTAGCCAACAAATACGCACACACCCCTCAGGGCGTGTTCGAACTGCGCTTCTTCTTCTCCGAAGCTGTTCAAGGCCCCAGCGGAAGCGCAACGCCGCTCCTCATCCTCAAGCGGCGTGTGAAGAAGATGATCGAGGAGGAGGACGCCGCTCACCCCCTCACCGATGAACAGATCACCGAGCGTTTGCAGGCGGAAGGGATTCAGGTGACGCGCCGGACCGTGGCCAAGTACCGCGAAGACATGGGTATTCCGTCCACACACCAGCGCCGCCGCCGCGAATAGAATAGAACCATCGCCGCCATGCGCCGTTCCACGAAATGAGATCTCCTGGAGAAACCATGAAAATTAACTACACCGGCCAAGCCGCCTTCACTCCCGTGCAGCAGAAAAAGCTCGACGCCAAATACGCCAAGCTCGCCAAGTTGCTGGATCGCGGGGGAGAGCGGAACGCCCGCATCATCCTCACGGCGCAGCGTCATCTCCAACGCGCCGAGATCACCGTGAAGTACTACGATCATGATCTTGTGGGCCTCAGTTCCGACTCCGATGCGTTTCAGGCCGTGTTTACCGCCATCGAGAAGCTGGAAAAGCAGATTCTGAAACATCGCGACAAGTGGCGGGATACCAAGCGCACCGGCGCCGCCAAGGCCGCACTTCTTGTCGAACCCGCCGCAGCGAAGAAAGCCGCTCCCGCCAAGGCTGCCGCTAAAAAGAAAGCTGCCGCCAAGCCCGATGGTAAAGCTGCCGCGGATAAGCGCGTCTACAAGGTGAACAGCAAGAGCCAGCGCAAGCCCATGACCGTGGAAGAAGCGATGCTGGAATTCCAGGACAGCAGAGGTTACATGGTCTACCGCGACGCCGATTCCGACCGTTTGCATGTGCTGGTAAAGCGCAACGACGGCCACTTCGATCTCATCGAGTCCTAATGCGCAGGCAATGAGCGCGAAACGTGCTTTTCCCGATCCGGCGCCGCCGGGCTCTGACGTCCAGCCCGAACTGGTCATCGTCACTGGCCTCAGCGGCTCCGGAAAGGGAACCGTGCTCAAAAGCCTGGAGGATCTCGGTTTCTACTCGGTCGACAACCTTCCGGTGGAGTTGATTCCGAAATTCGCCGAACTGACGAACACATCGCCGAAAATCCGCTGCGCGGCGCTGGGAGTGGACATTCGTGAAGGCAGCACCATCCGCCGGCTCCCGGAGATCCTCACACGCCTTCGCAAGGAGGTTCCCACAACGCTGCTCTTCCTGGAAGCCGACGACGCCACCATCCTGCGCCGCTTCAGCGAAACGCGCCGTCCCCATCCCCTGGGCCGCGATGAATCGGTTTCCGAAAAACTGGCCAAGGAGCGCGACGCACTCGCGCCCATTCGCGACCTGGCGGATTTCATTCTCGACACCTCGCGCTTCACCGTTCACGAACTGCGCGACATCGTATCTGAGAAATTCCGCGGCAGCAGCGAGGAATCCAAGCTTCTAATTCGCGTCAACAGCTTCGGCTTCCGGAACGGCGTTCCCACCGACAGCGATCTCGTCTTCGATGTTCGCTTCCTGCCCAACCCGAATTACATTCCGGAATTCAAGCCGCATACCGGCAAGCACCCGCGGGTAGCGCGCTATATCCGATCCTTTCCCCAAACCCAGGAATTCATCGAGCGCATCACGCAACTGCTCACCTTCCTTCTGCCGCACTACGTGCGTGAAGGCAAGAGCTACCTGACCATTTCCTTCGGATGCACCGGCGGCCAGCATCGCAGCGTCATGATGGCCTCGGAAATCAGCAAACGGCTCACCAAAGCCGGCTACAAGGTCAAGGAGCAGCACCGCGACGCCCCGCGCAAGTAGCGCCCGATTCGAATTACCATGAGTGGGGGCACCTCCATGTTTTCGCGAGTATTGATCCTACTGTTTTCCTCCACCGCTGCTTTTTCCGCGGTCAGCTTCAACCGGGATGTTCGGCCCATCATGTCGAATACATGCTTCCAATGCCATGGTCCCGACAAGAGTAGCCGCATGGCCGGACTTCGACTGGATCTGCGTGACGAAGCCCTGCGCAAAACGCCATCGGGCGTGATCCCCATCGTCCCCGGCAATCCCGAACAAAGCGCCATCGTCGAGCGCATCTTCTCCACCAACCGCGCCAAGGTGATGCCGCCACAGTACGCCCACAAGGATCTCACCGCGGCTCAGAAGAACATCATCCGCCAGTGGGTAGCCGAAGGCGCCAATTACGAAGGCCATTGGGCCTATCAACCGGTACGCCGCCCCGAAGTGCCGGCGGTCTCTGGCTCAATCCGCAATCCCATCGACGCTTTTATCCAGCAGCGGCTAGCCAAGGAGAACCTGAAGCCTTCCCCCGAAGCAGACAAGCGCACGCTGATCCGCCGCGTTACGTTCGATCTCACCGGACTGCCGCCCACGCCCCATGAAGTAGCCGCGTTTGAAAAGGACACATCCCCAGACGCCTACGAAAAGCTCGTCGATCGCCTGCTCACCTCAGAGCGCTACGCCGAAAAGCAAGCGATGCACTGGCTCGATGCGGTGCGTTATGCCGACACATGCGGCTTTCACGGCGACAATCCCTTTCCCATCTGGCCCTATCGCGATTACGTGCTCAAGGCCTTCCGCGACAACAAGCCGTTCGACGTGTTCACGCGCGAACAGCTTGCCGGCGACCTGCTGCCCGATGCTACCGAAGAGTCTCGCATTGCCTCGGCCTACAACCGCCTCAACCGCACCTCGGCGGAGGGCGGCATCCAGCCCAAGGAATACCTGGCCAAGTACGGCGCCGACCGCGTGCGCACCACGGCTAGCGTGTGGCTCGGCAGCACCATCGGTTGCGCCGAATGCCACGATCACAAGTTCGATCCGTTCCTCTCCCGCGATTTCTACGCCATGAAAGCCTTCTTCGCAGATATCGAGGAAACGGGGCTGGTACCGGATCGCGGCGCGAAAGCCTGGGGCACGCAGATGTATCTGCCCACCGCCGAACAACGCGCCCGCAAACAGGATCTTGAAACCCGAATCGAATCGGCGCGGAAAGCCCTCGATGAAAAGTCGGCCGCGCTCGCCGCCCGCCGCGCCGATTGGGAAAAGGATCTGCTGCGCCGCTTCGAAGCCGGCGAGTTCACCTGGAAGTTTCAACGCCCCGTTGCCGCCGCGGCAGCCAACGGCGCGAAGCTCACCGTCTACAATGACGAACCCGTCGAAATGAACACCTACTCCGGGGCTTCGCTCACCGCGGAGAAGAAGCCCGGTGAAGGGCTCATCATTGCCGGCGGCCCCAATCCCGATCGCGAAATCTACACCGTGACCCTGAAGCCCGGCACTGGCAGTTGGACCGCCCTCGGCATCGAAGTGGTGCAGGACGAATCGCTCTCCGGCATTCGCGTCGCGCGCGGTTCCGATCGACTTGTCGTCACGGATATCGAAGCCGAACTCGATGGACGCAAGCTCCCCTTCTCACTGGCCACAGCCAGTTTCACGGGTGTTTCTCCGGAATACCCAGCTCTCGGCGTCATTGACGGCGATCCCAAGACCGCGTGGGGCATCGCTACCTACGGCGAGAATCGCAATCTCTTCCTTGCACTGCGTTTCAGCGACGCCCTTGCCACCACCGATGCTTCGCGGCTCATCGTGCGGGTGAAGCATGAATCCGATTACCGGCGCGCCACCATCGGGCGCTTCCGCCTTGCGCTTTCTTCCGCCACGCATTCCTGGCCCGAGCCGGAAGAGGTTCGCCGCCGCCGCAAATCCGCCACCCACGGTGTGCCGGACGATGTCATCGCCGCTCTCCGCAAGCCCCAAGACGCGCGGACGGAAGAGCAGCAGAAAGCCGTTCTGGCTCACTTCCAATGGGCGGAAGCCGAACTCAGGCCGCCATTCATCGAACTGCAGAAACTCGAAGCGGAACTGGGCATCCTCGATGCCTCCATCACGCGCGTCGTGGTCACGCAGTCCACCGATCCTCGTGAAACCCGCGTCCTGCCGCGCGGAAATTGGATGGACGATTCCGGCGAAATCGTCGATCCCGCCATCCCCGCCTTCCTCGGCAAGGTTCCTTCCGGCGGCCGCGCCACTCGCCTCGATCTCGCCAACTGGCTGGTCTCTCCCGATAATCCGCTCACCGCGCGCGTGCAGGTGAATCGCACCTGGCGGCTGCTCTTCGGCACTGGCTTGTCCAAGGTTCTCGAAGACCTCGGCTCCCAAGGCGAATGGCCTACTCATCCCGAACTGATCGACTGGCTCGCCGCTGAGTTCCAGCAGAAATGGGATTACCGCAATCTGATTCGAACCATCGTCACCAGCCACACCTACCGCCAGTCGTCACAAACCTCGAAGGAACTCGAAGAGCGCGACCTCGACAATCGCCTGGTGGCCCGCCAGTCGCGCTTCCGCGTCGATGCCGAAAGCGTACGCGACGTGGCGCTCTCCGTTTCCGGCCTTCTCGTGGAAAAATTCGGCGGACCCAGCGTGCGGCCCTATCAGCCCGAAGGCTACCTCGCCGCGCTCAATTTCCCCAAACGCGACTACTCGGCCAGCGTCGGCGAGGATCTGTATCGGCGCGGCGTCTACAGCGTGTGGCAACGCACCTTTCTGCATCCTTCGCTGATGACCTTCGATGCCCCCTCGCGTGAGGAGTGCGTCGTCACGCGCGTCAATTCCAACACGCCGCTGCAAGCGTTGGTGCTGCTCAACGATCCCACCTTCGTCGAAGCGGCCCGTGTCTTCGCCCAGAACATCCTTTCACGGAAAGGGAACACGGCGAAGCAAGTCTCCTGGGCC
>CALFYN010000125.1 GCA_937952345.1 uncultured Acidobacteriota bacterium | reverse complement strand
AGATCGGCCTGTTCGGCGGCGCCGGCGTCGGCAAGACCGTCATCATCATGGAGCTCATCAACAACATCGCCATGAAGCACGGCGGTGTGTCGGTGTTTGCCGGCGTGGGCGAACGCACCCGCGAAGGGAACGACCTTTGGCTCGAAATGCAGGAATCGGGCGTCGTCGATCCCCAGGATTACACCAAATCCAAGTGCGCCCTCATCTACGGCCAGATGACCGAGCCGCCCGGAGCCCGCCTCCGCGTCGGCCTCACCGGTCTCACCGTCGCTGAATACTTCCGCGACGAAGAAGGCCAGGATGTGCTCCTCTTCATCGACAACATCTTCCGCTTCACCCAGGCCGGCTCTGAAGTGTCGGCGCTGCTTGGCCGTATGCCTTCCGCCGTGGGTTATCAGCCCAACCTCGCCACCGAAATGGGCGAACTCCAGGAACGCATCACTTCCACCAAGAAGGGTTCCATCACGTCCGTCCAGGCCATCTACGTGCCCGCCGACGATTACACCGATCCGGCGCCCGCCACCACCTTCGCCCACCTCGACGCCACAACGAACCTGTCCCGCGACATCGCCGCTCTCGGTATCTACCCCGCCGTCGATCCGCTGGCCTCCACCTCGCGTATTCTCGATCCCCGCATCGTCGGCGCCGAGCATTACAACACCGCCCAGCGCGTGAAGCAAATCCTGCAGCGCTACAAGGATCTCCAGGACATCATCGCCATTCTCGGTATCGACGAACTGTCCGAAGACGACAAGCTCATCGTCGCCCGCGCCCGTAAGCTGCAGCGCTTCCTCTCCCAGCCCTTCCACGTCGCCGAACAGTTCACCGGCATCAAGGGCAAGTACGTGAAGCTGGAAGAGTCCATCCGCGGATTCCGCGAAATCTGCGAAGGCAAGCACGACGAAGTCCCCGAACAGGCCTTCTACATGCAAGGCACCATCGAAGAAGTGCTCGAGCGCCACGAGCAGATGAAGAAGGCGTAACGCCATGGCAGCAACGTTCGAGATCGAGATCGCCACGCCCGAGCGCCTCCTCATCAAAGAGCAGGTCAGCGAAGCGCAGATTCCTTGCGGCGGAAGCGCCGGTGAAATCGGCGTCCTCCCCGGGCACGCCCCGTTGCTTTCCGAACTCGGCATCGGCCAACTCGTCTACGTCGTCGGCGGCGAACGCCGCAAGCTCGCCGTTGCCGGTGGAGTCGTGGAAGTCCTCCCCGAGCATGTGCGCGTGCTCGCGATGGTCGCCGAGAAGCCTTCCGACATCGATCTCGCCCGCGCTCAGGCCGCCGAAAAACGCGCCCAGGACCGGCTTGCCTCCGTCCAACAGAACATCGACTCCGCCCGCGCCCTCAACGCCCTCAAGCGCGCTCAGGCCCGCCTCGCCGTCAGCGGAAAATAGAAGCCTGCTAAGCTATAGGCGATGGTGCTCGCAATCAGCAGCGTCCCTTCCCGTACACTCCTCATTCCAGACTCCGGAATGACGAACGAAGAGTTCGTTCGCTTCTGCCAGGAAAACCCGGATTGGAGAATTGAGCGAGATGCCAGGGGAGAGATCAGGATCATGGCTCCCTCTCAAGAGGATTCCGGAAATCGAAATAGCGAAGTGGTTGGCCAATTGCTCGTTTGGGCTAAGCGTGACGGCGGAGGGAAGGTCATGGATTCCTCCACTGGGTACCACTTGCCGAACGGTGCCACCAGGTGCCCTGACGCCTCCTGGATCAGCATGGACCGGCTCAAAAAAGCCCGCAAAAACCGTACCTCCGGCTTCCTCCCCGCCTCCCCGGAGTTCGTCGTCGAAGTCCGGTCTCACACCGACTCGCTCCGTGAACTGCAGGAAAAGATGCACGAGTACATCGAATGCGGCGCCCAATTGGGCTGGCTCATCGATCCCAACTCCACGAAACTCTACATCTACCGCCCGGCTCATCGCACCAAAACCCTGGATTCTCCATCGTCCGTCTCCGCCGATCCCGTGCTCCCCGGCTTCACGTTAGACCTCACCGAC
Source organism: uncultured Acidobacteriota bacterium (assembly GCA_937952345.1). GTDB lineage: Bacteria > Acidobacteriota > Terriglobia > Bryobacterales > Bryobacteraceae > CADEFT01. Next base: position 1,743 of record CALFYN010000125.1, on the reverse strand, counting down.
ATCTGGGACGTCGGCTTCTAAGCTTTCACGCGTAGCTCGAAACTGCCGCCGCGTTTCGCGCACCGCGTTCCGCCGTCACTCGTTCCAGATACCCGCTCGCCCGAAACGCAGCCAGCGGCTCCAGTGGCAATCCATGGCTCTCCCGCCACTCCCGAATCGCCGGCTTCACATCCGTCGCGAACGCGTCCTGCAAGCACTCCTCCGCATCTACCAATTCGCACCTACTCTGCATCTCCGCCAGCCGCGCATGATCCACCAGCACAGCCTTCGCAAACAACTCCTGCGCCCGGCACACGCTTTGAATCATCGCCTCCATCTTGCCCTTCAGATTATGGCTTTGGTCGATCATGTAAGCCACATCCGCACGCTCCCCGCTCTCCCACTCGAAATAGCAGATCTCGTGGAAAATCCGGAACAACTGATACGGGTCAATCGAACCCAGCGTCAAATCGTCATCCGCATACCGCCGGTCATTGAAGTGGAACCCGCCCAGCATTCCTTCCGCCAGCAACCATGCCACGATCTGCTCAATGTTCTGCGCCTGATAATGATGCCCCGTGTCCACCAGAACCTTCGCCTGCGGCCCCGCACCACGCGCCAGCAACAGCGCCATACCCCAATCCGCAATATCGGTGTGATAGAACGCCGGCTCAAACGGCTTGTACTCCACCAGCATGCGCTGTCCCGCGGCAAGCTCGCCATGCAGCGCCCGCAGCCCTTCCAAAAACCACTCCCGCCTGTGCCGGATGTTCTGCGTCCCTGGATAATTCGACCCATCCGCGAACCACAGCGAAATATCCCGGCTCCCTGTCGCCCGGCTGATCCGCGCGCAGTCCAGCATGTGATCCGTCGCCGCCCGCCGCACCGCCGGGTCCGGATTCCCCAGCGATCCGTGCTTGTAGATCTGGTCCTGAAACACGTTCGGGTTGATCGACCCGATCCGCACTCCATATTTCGCCGCCACCCCGCTCACGCCATCTGCATCCGCCACGCCGTTCGGAAAATCCCACAGCACGTGCACAGCCACCGATGGGCAACACCCCGTGTGACGATGCACTTCACCGGCGTCGCTCAGCTTCTCCTCAATCGTCGAAGCCGCTGCCGCCTGTAGAAACTTGCCAAAGCGAGTCCCCGTATTAGCAAATCCCCAGGAAGGTACCTCTATCGCGAAGCCGTCCAAAGCGGCCCGCACACGATCGCGCTGTTCGTTCGTCATGAGTGCGGAAACTCCATTTGCGGCGGATTCTTCTGTGGCCGCGGATGTACATGCGCCTCGTGGAAGATGCGCGTAAACTCTTTCACCATGTCCTCCCGCGAAGCTGCCAGATCCTTCGTCTCCGCGGGATCGTTCTTCAAGTTATATACCTCAATCGGCCCGTCCGGCTTCGGCCGCACACCCTTCCAATCGCCCTTGCGCGCCGCCTGCATCGGCATCTCTTTCCGGAACTCGCCACTCGCGGCGTCGTGCCGCGGAAGCTCCCAATACAGATATTCGTGCTCCCGGGCCTTGCCGCCCAGCAAGACAGGCAACACCGATATCCCATCTGTCTTCGGAGCCGGCACCCCTGCAATCTCCGCCGCCGTCGCCAGAAAATCGGTGAAATACCATTGGTGCGAGCTCTTGCTCCCCGCCTTAATCTTTCCCGGCCACCGCACCAGCATCGGCGCTCGGATCCCACCCTCGTAGAGATTCTGCTTGTGCCCGCGAAACGGCCCATTGGAATCGAAGAACTCCTCCCCCCA
>CALFYN010000124.1 GCA_937952345.1 uncultured Acidobacteriota bacterium | reverse complement strand
GAAAAGAAAGTCCAAGTGAAGCAAGTCCCGCCCAGCGTCACCAACCCCACTTCCGGCGCCGACATGTTTAAGGCCTATTGTGCGTCCTGCCACGGCGTGAAAGGCAAGGGCGATGGGCCCGCTGTTCCCGCCCTCAAAGTGAAACCACCCGATCTCACCATGCTCGCCAAAGCCAACGGCGGCGCTTTCCCCTCGATGAAAATCTACAACAGCATCGAAGGCGATTCCATGATGCCCGCCCACGGCTCCAAGGACATGCCCGTTTGGGGCGATGTCTTCCGCAGCATGAGCCGCGATGAAGGCACCCGCCGCATGCGTCTGCACAATTTAACGAAATACCTCGAAGGAATGCAGATGAAATAACAAATTCATCCTACTGTTTCACACCGGTTGTGGGCCCGTTCGCGCGGGCCCAGCCAGGATTTCTTTACCCAGCACCCTCCGCTTCACCACCTCCACCAGCAGCAGATAGCACGCCGTCATCCCCAATAACATCGCAAAGTACATCCCCGGAAGCGCCTCAAACCCCATCCACTTCCCCACCGCCGTGAACGGAATCGCCAGCGCCACCCCAACCACCCCCAACACCGTCGCCGCCAGTGGCACGCTCGGCCGGCTGCGCCACGGCCTCCCCATCGTCCGGATCACAAACAACACCAGCGTCTGCGTTGCCAGCGACTCCACAAACCAGCCCGTATGAAATAGCGCCTCCCCCGCCCGAAACACCCGTAGCAACACGTAAAACGTCAGAAAATCGAACACCGAGCTCACCGGCCCTACATACAACATGAACCGCCGGATCAGCCCGATGTCCCAATGCCGCGGCCGCCGCGTCCACTCCGCGTCCACCCGGTCGCTCGGAATCGTCAACTGCGCCAAGTCATACAGGAAGTTGTTCAAAAGGATCTGCGCCGGCAACATCGGCAGAAACGGCAGCAGCAGCGACGCCGCTGCCATGCTGAACATATTCCCGAAATTCGAACTCGTGCTCATCAGCAAATACTTCATCACGTTGCCGAACGCCTTCCGCCCTTCCACAATCCCCGCATGCAGCACGCGCAATCCCGGATCCAGCAGGATGATCCCCGCCGCATCCCGAGCCACATCCGTCGCCGTCGACACCGAAATCCCCACGTCCGCCGCCCGCAGCGAAGGCGCGTCATTGATTCCGTCCCCCAAAAAGCCCACCACCTTCCCCCGCCCTCGCAGCACATGAATAATCCGGTTCTTCTGCGCCGGAGTCAGCCGCGCAAACGCCGTGTGATGCTCCACCGTGTGCGCCAGCGCCGGATCCGTCATCCCATCCACCTCAGTTCCCGTAATCACCCGCTTCGCCCGCAGCCCCACCGCCTCACAAACATGCCGCGTCACCAGTTCGTTATCGCCCGTCAGCACGCGTATCCTCACTCCATCCCGGTGCAGCGCCGCAATCGCCTCCTTCGCCTCCGGATGCGGCGGATCGGCAAACGCCAGAAGCCCCACCATCGTCAAATCGGCCTCCAAAGCCCGCCCGGCCGGACCGCCATCCCCCATCATCCGCACCGCCACCGCCAGCACCCGGTATCCTTCCTCGCTCAATTGGCGAAAGTTCTCCAGAATTCGTCCCCGCGCCTCCTCATCCAGCAACATCCCAGCCCCATCCCGTTCGTACGCCGTCGAACACGCCAGCACACTCTCCGGAGCGCCCTTCACAATCAGCATCGCCGCGCCGTCCCATTCCACCAGCACCGACAGACGCCGCCGCTCAAAATCGAACGGAATCTCATCCAGCTTCCGCACCTTCTCCAGATCCGGAGCCCCCGCCGCCAGTATCGCCGCATCCAGCGGGCTGCGAATCCCCGTCTCCAGCGCGCTGTTCACCGCCGCCAGCAACCGCGTCCGCTCCGTCGGCCGCCCCAGCGCATCCAGACTCCGCTCCAGTTGCATCACCCCCGTCGTCAACGTCCCCGTCTTATCGCTGCACAGCACATCGATGCTCCCCAAATTCTGAATCGAGGCCAGTTGCTTCACAATCACCCTCTGCCGCGCCAGCCCCGCCGCCCCCTGCGCCAGTGTCACGGACACGATCATCGGCAGAAATTCCGGCGTCAGCCCCACCGCCAGCGCCACGGCAAATAACAGCGATTCGAACGGATCGCGCCGCAGACTCAGGTTCACCGCAATCACAAACAGCACCAGCACAAACACCGTCCGCAGGATCAGGTTCCCGAAACGCCCCAGCCCTCGTTCAAAATCCGTCTCCACCCCCGCTCCCGCAAGGCTCCCCGCAATCCCCCCGAACATCGTCCCCGCACCCGTCGCCACCACCTCCGCCACCGCCGTCCCGCTCACCACCGAACTGCCCAGAAACACGTAGTTCTCACTGTCCGGCTTCCCCTCCCGCGCCGCGCTCACCCGCTTCTCCACCGGCATCGATTCCCCCGTCAGCGCCCCCTGCTGCACATGCAGATCCACCGCCTCCACCAGCAACGCATCCGCCGGAACCAGATCCCCCGCACTCAGCCGCACAACATCCCCGCGTACCACCTCCCGCCGAGGCAATTCCACCCACGCCCCATCCCGCCGCACCGTCGCCTGCAACGAAACCTGCTCCTGCAATCGCCCCATCGCCCGGTGCGCCGAATAGGTCTGCCGGAAATTGAGAGCCGCCCCCAGCACCACCACCGTGACGATAATCGCGGCATCCGCCACCTCGCCCAGCATCCCCGATATCGCGCCCGCCGCCAGCAACACCACCGCCAGCGGATTCAGCAGCACGGGCGCCAATTCCCGCCACACACTCACCCGCCGCACCGCTACCGGCTCATTCCATCCGAACTCGCGCAACCGCCGCTCCGCCTCGGCTGAAGTCAGTCCAGCCGGGATGGCCGGATTTCGCGCATTCGCTTCCAAGAGGGCCTACGTCATACACCATAGCGCTTTGTCCCCTCCGGCACACCACCCTCTTAACATTCCTTTACAACGAAAACGAAACGAAACTGTAATCATGAGACTTCTATCACTCGTGAAGAGAAGTTGAGAGCTTCGATGCTAATCTCGCGCTACGAATTCAAATACCACATCCCCCCGGACATGCTCCCCGGCCTTCGCCGCTACCTCCTTCGCTATTGCGACGCCGACATCAACTCCCGCGGCGATTGGTACCCCATCTCCAGCCTCTACCTGGACAACGATAACTACAAAATGTACCGCGACACCGAGGAAAACGCCCCCTGGCGCATGAAACTCCGCGTCCGCGGCTACGCCAACCCCGATTCCCCCGTCAAACTCGAGGTCAAGCGCCGCATGAAAGACCAGGTCCGCAAATCCTCCGCCCTCGTCTCCCCCGCCGATTGGTCCCGCATCTCCCGCACCTCCGACCTCCTCCAAACCGGCCACCGCGGCGAGTTCCTCCAGTTCACCGAATCCCTTCGCGCCACCCCCAAAATGCTCGTTTCCTACGAGCGCCTTGCCTTTTCCAGCAAAATCGACGACTACGTCCGCGTCACCTTCGACCGCCGCATGCGCTGCCAACCGGTCCGCGATTGGTCCCTTACCGGCCAGCCCAGCCGCTGGCGTAACGTCGACGACCCCGCCTCCCTCGGCGGCGGCCGCTCCGTCTACCTCATGGAGCTCAAATTCGTCCTCGCCCCGCCCGCATGGCTGCGCGACATGATTAACCACTTCGAACTCCAGCGCCGCGGTTATTCCAAATACGGCCGCGCCGTCCGCCGCTGCGTCTTCGAACGCGAATCCGCCTGGGATCTCTGCACCTCCCGGAGGATCGCGTGAACTTCAACCTCCCCGTCTCCACCGCCGCCATCGCCGACCTCCGCACCGCCCTCGTTTCCCTCCTCGCCGCCTTCGCCATGTCCCACCTCCTCGCCGTGGTGTACGTCTGGTCGCACCGTGGCCTCTCCTACGCCCAATCCTTCGTCCAGACCCTCGTCATGAGCGGCGTCGTCACCGCCATGATGATGCTCGCCATCGGCAACAACATCGTCTGGGGCATCGGCGTCGTCGGAGCCCTCGCCCTCGTCCGTTTCCGCACCAATCTCCGCGACCCCCGCGACATGGTCTTCATCTTCGCCGCCCTCGTCGCCGGAATCGCCTGCGGCACCCGCGCCTATGCCCTCGGAGCCGTCGGCACCGTCCTCTTCTCCCTCGTCGCTCTCTACCTCGCCAACGTCCCCTTCGGCGCCCGCAAAACCTTCGATGGACTCCTCCGCTTCACCATTCCCTGGGAAGGGGGCAGCAACGCCGCCGCCACCGAAACCATCGATCGCCATTGCCGCCAGTTCGTCCTCGCCACCGTCCGCGAAGTCGGCCAGGGCGAAGCCAGTGAACACGTCTACCACGTCCGTTTCCGCCGCGACGATTCCCGCCAGAAACTGGCCCAGGAACTCGCCCGC
>CALFYN010000123.1 GCA_937952345.1 uncultured Acidobacteriota bacterium | reverse complement strand
TGAGAAGCCGCCCACCGCCGATCTCGCACCCTTCCGCGAATTGATCGAAGAAGCACGCCGCAAGAAGCTGCTCGTGCAAACCGGCTACATCTGGCGCTTCCATGAAGGCTTCCGCCGCGCCAAGGAAGCCATCGACAACGGCTGGCTCGGCGAAGTGTACCTCATGCGCGCCACCATCCACACCGATATCAACGCCGCGGGCCGCGCCGAACTTGCTTCCTTCCGCGGCGGCATGATGTTCGAACTCGGTTCCCATCAGATCGACCGCATGGTGCACCTGCTCGGCCGCCCGCACGATGTCCGAAGCTGGCTCAAGAAAACCTCGCTCGGCAAAGCCGACGGCCTCGCCGACAACACCCTCGCCGTCTTCGAATACCCCGGCGCTCTGGCCGTCATTTCCACCTCAGCCAAATTCCCCGGCCACTCCCCGCACCGCGGCTTCGAAGTCATCGGCACCGACGGCGTCATTTGGATGCAGCCTGTCGAACCCGGCACAAAGATGCGTGTCAGCATGCGCCAGGCGCGCGGACCCTACAAGCAAGGCTGGCAGGAGATCGAACTCCCGCCGCAACCGCGCTACATCGGCGATTTCATCGACCTCGCCCGCGCCATCGAAACGAACACGCCGCTCAAGTATTCCTACGATTTCGAACTGATGGTGCACGAAACGATCCTTCGCGCTTCGCAGCAGATCTAGCGAACGCGCGACAGGATCCCGAAAATCGCGGCCCCGTACTTCTCCACCAGCTTCAGCCCCAAACCTGGCACTTCCAATAATTCCCGCGCCGAACGCGGCTGCCGCTCCGCAATCGTCTCCAGAGCCTTGTCCGTCAGAATGCGGAATGCCGGCACCCCCTTCGACTTGGCCTCGTTCAGCCGCCATGCGCGCAGCGCTTTTTCAATCTCCTCCCGCTGCGAATCCACCACCTTCGGCACCGCCAGCACGGCGTCCTCCACCGGTGCTTTTTTCTTCGCTGCCTTGGCGGCTTTCTTCTTCCGCGTCCGCGCCGATTCCACCGCCAGCGGAACCATCAACTCCAGGTTGCCGTTGGCTCCCCGGCCCGCGTCCGTCAGTCCCACCCGCCGGTACTCCACGGTCCGCCCATCTTTTTCGAAGCTCGCTTCCTGCACATCTACCAGCCCGCTGCGAGCCATCGCCCCAAGCAACTCCTCGAAGTCATGCCGCTCCAATGAACGGTCCGCGAACAGTGCCGCATGCAACTTGCCCGTCGATGTTGGGCCGCCCTTGCGCAGTCCTTCCAGGATCTGCCCCGCCTGCCGCAGTTCGACATCCGTCGCCACCCGATAAGGCTGCACCACCGCATCCTTCGCGTTGCAGATATCGCACACCCCGCAAGCCCGGTTCGCATCGGCCATATCGCCGAAATAGCGGATTAACGACACCATCCGGCATGTGGACCCGCTGGCATAATTCAGCATCCGCTCAAACTGGGCCTGCCTATGCTCCCGCTGCGCGACGTACAAGTCCTTCCAATCCGCCGCCCCGCGAGTCATGTTCTCCGCGTAATCCACCATCGCCCCGCCGTGAATCCACAGCTTCTCCATCGCGATGTCGAATTCATCCGCATTCACCCGCGAGCGCCGCTGCACCAACTCCTTCGGCTGCGGCTCGCCGGTGAGGCAATCGAAAATCGCCGCCAGCACAGAGGGTTCCGGATAGTCCCGCTCAAAGAAGAAATCGTGCGTAAAGCGATCAGCATAAGCGTGCATCAGAATCGCCCGCGACGGCTTCCCATCGCGCCCCGCGCGCCCGATCTCCTGATAGTAGCCTTCCAGGCTCCCCGGCAGCGCCGTATGAATCACCGTGCGGACATCCGGCTTGTCGATCCCCATCCCAAACGCAATCGTCGCCACAATCACTTGCAATTGGCCGTTCAGGAATCCGGATTGCACCTGGTCCCGCCGCTTCGCATCCAGCCCCGCGTGATACGCCGCCACGGGCATGTCACTCTCCAAATACTCCGCCACGCTCTCCGCATCCCGGCGCCGCGGCACATACACAATCGCCGGACGCCGCTCCTCGTCAGCCAAAATCTCCCCCACCAGCCTTTCCCGCGACTTCGGCGTAGCCTTCACCACCTCAATGGCGATATTGTCCCGCCGGAAGCCGTGAATAAACCGGCGCGCCGTGCGCAACCCCAACTGCGCCGCGATATCCTCCTGCACCATCGACGTCGCCGTCGCCGTCAACGCAATCACCGCAGCCGGCCGCAGCGCCGGAAGATGCTTTCCGAACGTGCGGTAGTCCGGCCGGAAATCGTGCCCCCACTGCGAAATGCAATGCGCCTCATCGATCGCGATCAACGCCGGCTTCCGCTTCGCCAGCATCTCCGGAAATCCCTGTACCCGCAGCCGCTCCGGCGCCACAAATAGAAAATTCAGCTTCCCTTCCAGGTAGGCGAAACAAGCCTGCCGCAACGAAGCACGGTCCCGCCCCGAATGAATGCGCTCCACCGCGAACCCCTGCGCCGCCAGCTTCGCCACCTGGTCTTCCATCAGCGCAATCAACGGGCTGATCACCAGCGTCGTGCCACCCAGCGCGATCCCCGGCAGTTGATAACAGAGTGACTTTCCCGACCCAGTAGGCATCACCAGCAACACGTCCTCACCCTGCGTCAACGCCTGGCACACCTCTTCCTGATTCGGACGGAACTTCTCAAACCCGAAACATTTCTTCAAAATCGCGTTTAAATCAGTTCCCGGCTCCACTGTTGTCTGCTTCACGACAGGCGGGGCAGCGGCCACCTGGGCAGCAGGCGCAGGCGTGGGACGACGAACCGCAGGCCCAACCTTCCCCACCACCTCCCGCACATAATTCTCAATCCCCTCGATAAACGGCTCCAACTGCCCCCCACCGCGCTCGATCTTCTTGAGATACGCCTCCCATTGCCCGGTCATCGCGGGCGATTTCACCTCCGGATGCACCGACTCAATCAACCGGATCCCCTTGTCCGTCGCCTCCAGGCTCTTCCCCTTGCGCGCAATAAATTCCCGCTTCAGCAGCACTTCAATAATCTGCGCCCGCGTCGCCGGAGTCCCCAGCCCGCTCTCCTTCATTGCCTCCGACAGCTCTTTGTCATCCAGCGTCTTGCCCGCCGTCTCCATCGCCGTCAGCAGTGTCGCCTCCGTCAGCCGTTTCGGAGGCCGCGTCTTCTTCGACACCGAATCCACTTCCAACACCTCCTGCGCCTGCTGTTCCTCTAACCCCGGAGGCAGCGCGGCACCCTCGCCCTCGCCGCCGTCCTCGCCCTCCTCACCGGCGCCCGCTTTCTTCTTCCCTGCGGACTTCTTGCCCCCAGCGATATCCAGCACCTTCCATCCTTCTTCGCGCACCATCGACCCGCTTGAGTGAAACCGGTCCGTCGATCCTTCCGCCTCATTCCGCACAGCCGTAATCACCGTCGTCACCGACCACACATGATCCCCATGCCAGGCCATCAGCAAACGCCGGCACACCAGGTCATACAGCCGCTGTTCATCCGATCCCGTCTGCAAGGAAGCGCCGGAACCGCCCGTGGGAATGATCGCATGGTGATCGGTGACCTTGGCATCATCCACATACCGTTTCCCTAGCGGCTTCTCACCCGTCCCCGGAGCCAGCATCTTCTCGTACGGCCCTCGCACCGCCTGCACGATCTTCGGCAATGTGCGCGCCACATCCCCCGACAAATGACGGCTGTCCGTGCGCGGATAGCTGATCAACTTGTGCTTCTCATACAGCGCTTGCGCGCCTTCCAATGTCCGCTGTGCGCTAAACCCGTACAGCCGGTTGGCATGCCGCTGCAACTCCGTCAGATCATAAAACCCCGGCGGCGCCATGCGCTTGGTCTGCAGCTCCATCCGTTCGATGCGAGCCGTTCCCGTCTTCACCCGCTCCACAACGCGCTTCGCCAATTCCCCATCGGGAGGCAGCTTCATCGCCGCTTCCATCGGCTCCACATCCGGCTGGAAGTACGTACCTTCGTAAACCCGCCCCTCGCCCGGAGAGAACTTCGCCACGACATGCATGTAGTCTTCCGGCACAAACGCCCGAATCGCCAGTTCGCGCTCCACCACCATCGCTAGAGTCGGAGTCTGCACGCGCCCCACGGAAATATCCTCGCCCGACACCAGCGTGTACGCGCGCGACAGATTCATCCCCACCAGCCAATCCGCGCGGCTCCGCCCTTTCGCCGCGGCCGCCAGCCGGTTATACTCCACACCATCTTTCAGCTTCGCAAACCCATCCCGAATCGCCTCTGGAGTCAGCGACGAAATCCATAATCTCCGAAACGGTTTCTCGCACCCCGCCTTCTCATACAGGTACCGGAAAATCAGTTCTCCCTCACGCCCCGCGTCCGTCGCGCAGATCACTTCCACCACCTTCGGCGAAGTGAGAATCTTGCGCACGATCTCAAACTGGTCCTGCGTCTGATCAATCACCACCAGCGGCCAATCGCGAGGAAGCATGGGCAACGTTTCCCGCCGCCACGATTTCCACTCCGGCCGGATCTCATGCGGCTGCGCCAGGCGCACCACATGCCCAATCGCCCATGTCACCACATAGCCCTCGCCATGCAGGTAACCTTGTCCTTTGTGATTTGCCTTCAGAACCTTGGCAATGTCGCGGGCCACGGATGGCTTCTCCGCCACCACGGCCACCGTGCCTGTTGAACTCATCCCTCGCTTCCGAGGATAGCATTCTGCTTGCCATCTGGCGCGTGATGTGCGGGGAGGTGCAGAGTTAGTATGCCAGTAGGATTTTGGAGTAGAAGATTCGGAATGGCGTCCCCGACGGGATTCGAACCCGTGTTATCGCCGTGAAAGGGCGGTGTCCTAGGCCGGGCTAGACGACGGGGACGCAAGAGAAAGGCAGGCGACCGTAACTCCCAATATAACACTGCTCGGGAGCCGGACTCAACCTGCCTGTCCCAATTCTTGAGGGGCGATCTCTAGAGGGTTTTCAAATACGCCATCACGTGAGCCTTCTCCTCATCGCTGAGGATGCTCTCATACGCCGGCATGCCGTTGCCGCCACTATTGATAATGGCCTTCACATTCGCTTCGTTCACGGGCTTGCCGGAGGCGAGTTTCGCTTTCTTGAAAAGCCCCTTCAGGCCCGGGCCCATCTTCTTTTCATCGCTGTCCGCGTTGTGGCACACGCCGCACTGCTCGAACAACTCCTTACCTTTCGCCGCGTCGCCTTTCTGGAAGCCAGAAAGCAGATTC
>CALFYN010000122.1 GCA_937952345.1 uncultured Acidobacteriota bacterium | reverse complement strand
CCGAGCGGGAGACCCGCATGGAAATAGTGGCCCTTCTTGTCCGTGGCGGTCTGGTAGTTGCCTTTGATGTCGGTGCGTTCGATCTTGACGCAGACGCCAACACCTTTCTTGCAATCGCCTTTGGGCACCATCTTCCCATCTTCGCCCTTGACATCGCCTTCAATCGCGCCGGTCTGTGCCATCGCCATACCGGCGGCAAAAAGCAACAGGGCCGGGAACCAGATCATTCTACGGAACATGGGATACATGAGTGGATCTCCAATCTCTAACGTTTCGGGGCGGAACTCGCTCAATTTCAGAATACTATATCAATGGACGCAGGGGACTGGGGGAAGCGTTACGGAGCGGAGGTTTTTGGGTGGGAGCATGATGACCTGCTGTATGCTGGGGCGAGGAGCGAGACAGGAATTTGCGACTGACGAGACGGGATTTGTTTGCCGGCGGGCTGAGCGCGCTGGCTGGGGCATATGCGCAGGGAAGGCGAAAGCCAAACGTGCTGTTTCTGGCGGTGGATGATTTGAACGACTGGGTGGGGGCGTTGGGAGGGCACGGGCAGACGGTGACTCCGAACATCGATGGATTGGCCAAGAGCGGTGTGACGTTCCGGCGCGCGTATTGCCAGGCGCCGATGTGCAACCCCTCGCGGGCGAGCCTGATGACGGGGCTGCGGCCTTCGACAACCGGCGTGTATGGCAATAGCGATGTGTGGCGGGATGGGGCTGGGGAAGCGGTGACGCTGCCGCAGCATTTCGCGGGCAATGGGTATGCGGTACTGGGCGGGGGCAAGATCTTTCACGGGAGCCAGAATGAAGCGGCTTCGTGGCAGGCCTACTACAATTTCGAGGGTTTTCTGCATCCGGAGCGGACGCCGGTGAACCGGATTCCGAACGCGGGGCATTTCGATTGGAGCCCGCTCGACGTGAAGGACGAAGATACGGCGGATACGCGGCTGGCGATGTGGGCGGGCGATTTCCTGAAGCGCAAGCACGATCGGCCCTTCTTTCTGGCTTGTGGGTTTTACCGGCCGCATCTGCCGTGGTATGCGCCGAAGAAGTACTTCGACAAATTTCCCGAGGAGAGCATCCGGTTGCCGGATGTTCTGGAGAACGATCTGGCGGATGTGCCGAAGTCGGCGATTCGCAGCCTGCGGGATCATGACAACGTCACTTCGACGGGACAGTGGAAACGGGCGGTGGCGAGCTACCTGGCGTGCATCCATTATTCCGATGCGAACGTGGGCCGGGTTCTGGATGCACTCGAGGCGGGGCCGAACAAGGACAACACGATTGTAGTGTTGTGGTCCGACCATGGCTGGCAATTGGGAGAGAAGCAGCAGTGGCGGAAGTTTACGCTGTGGGAGCGCTCTTGCCGGGTGGTGCTGCTGATGCGCGCTCCGGGGGTGTCGCAGGCTGGTGGTGTTTGCGGACGGACGGTGGAGTTGCTGGATGTGTATCCGACGCTGGCCGATTTGTGCGGACTGCCGGCGCGGAAGGAGTTGGAAGGGCGGAGCCTGCGTCCGCTGCTGGCGAATCCCGCGGCGCGGTGGGACAAGCCGGCGATCACGTCGGATGGGCCGGACAAGATGAGCGTGCGGACGGAGGAGTGGCGGTATTCGCGGTTTCCGGATGGGGAAGAATTGTACGATCACCGGACGGATCCACATGAGTGGCACAATCTGGCGGGGCGTGCCGAGCATGCGGCAAAGAAGAAGGTACTGGCGGGGTTGTTGCCGGGGAATCCTTCACGGAAATAGTT
>CALFYN010000121.1 GCA_937952345.1 uncultured Acidobacteriota bacterium | reverse complement strand
ACGCACCCCTATCCCTGGCTGGAGCACGAGGCATCTATCAGGCCAGAAAGACGAGGAAGGCAGTAGAGTAGATCGAGAATGAGGACGTTGGATTGAGTTAAGTTGAAGGAGTAGAGAGGCTAGTCAGGGGCGTCTGCCCCATTAATGTCGTAGAGCCCAGTTCGGAGAGAAAATGAATTGGCTCCGTAGGGCAAAATCGTGGTCGTTGGCCCAAGTCGCCATAACCGGCAGACCAGTATTCTTGTGCTCCATCGACCCCAGGCGTCTTTGGAGAGGCAGGCCGGTGCGTGGTACGTTATTGATTCTTATGGCGGAGACGACCTCGTTTTGGCGACGCTCCGAACCGGAGCTTATTTTGATGTCCAGAGAGGTCCCATAGCGGATCGCACTTCGCTTCCAGAGCCCTATACGTTGGCCAACCGCCCATGGCGGCTGCTCTGCATCCCTTTAGGCCTGACGATCTGCCTAGGGGATGGACAATCAACGCGAAACACCCTGAATGGCGTCGCTCGCATAGGTATAATTGAACTCGACATAGCTTGGAAGGAACATGGGCGCAATTGGCTCCGTGCGATCTCCGCACGGTTTTCGGTTCGGAGTATTCGAAGTGGACGTCAGCACGCAGGAACTGCGCAAGCAAGGGATTCGACTGCGCGTTCCCGCGCAGTCTTTTCGGGTGCTTGAGATACTACTGCAGCGGAGAGGCGCGGTCGTCACACGTGAGGAATTGCACCAGGCACTGTGGCCGAACCAACCCTGGGGCGAACTTGACGCGCGATTGTACAAAACAATTCGTAACTTAAGAGAAGCGTTGTCCGATTCCGCCGATACCCCGCGGTACATCGAGACGATGCCCAAAGTCGGCTACCGCTTCCTTGTGCCGGTGGAACAAATCGCGGACAGAACCGATGTGCCGGCGATTCCGCAACCTCCGGTCGCTGTGAAGCGTCGGCCGTCGTTGATGCTTCCTGCCGTACTTGCGGTCACGGCCCTGTCCTTCGGAGCCATCTGGTGGGCGACGACATGGTCTGCCCCGGCTCTGCCTCGAGTACGCGAAGAGCGGCTGACGAGTCTCATCGGCGCACAGCGGGATCCGGCCTGGTCTCCGACCGGTAAGGAGTTGGCCTTTAGCTGGGACGGAGAGAATCGGGAGAACGCGGACATCTACGTGATCGGCGTCGGTGATCTTGTGCCTTCACGTCTCACCAGTCAGCCGCAACCGGAGTTCCAGCCAACGTTCTCGCCTTCCGGCAATCAAATTGCTTTCCTCCGCAGAACGGCTCCCTATCGTGCCGCTGTGGTGGTCATGAACCGGCAGAACCGCGCCGAATCGGTAGTCGGCGAGATCCGATGGGCCCGTTTTGCGCCTCCCTCGCTGCGCTGGACACCCAAGGAGGACTGGCTAGTGACCGCCGACTTGAGCGAGGACGGCCAGTCTGCCTGCTTTCTGCTCTCGACCGCAGACCGGGTCCGCCGCCGCCTGACCTCCCCGCCGGTCGACTCGCGAGGCGACTTCGCTCCCATCGTCTCCTTTGATGGGCGGATGCTGGCCTTCGCGCGGTCAACTGGCAGACAGTGGAAGGAGGTCTTCGTCCTCGATTTGAACCCCGAAATGACGACGAAGGGCCAACCGCGTCAACTGACGCGGCAGAATGAAAGTATTCACGAAATTGCCTGGACTCGGGACAGCCGGGAGGTGATCTTCACCTCGGGTCCGTGGGGGGGGACTCGCTATCTGCGGCGCGTCTCGGCGCTGGGGCAATCGCCTCCCGAGCGTATCGGAGGAGTCGAAATCGCGGCACGGGAACCTGCAGTTTCACCTTTTGGCGATGCCATCGCCTTCGTGCGATCCAGTGAGCAGAATAGTCTGTGGTCTTATGATCCGGCGACCGGAAATGCAACCCGCATTGCCGCATCGAAGGCTCGGTATGACGATCCCGATTGGTCTCCGGATGGGTCGCGCCTAGTCTTCACGACAGGCGCGGAGATCTGGGTGGCGCGCGCGGACGGATCGGACGCCAAGCGGCTGGTGCAGTTCCCTAACAGTTCCGCGTCGAAACCACGTTGGTCGCCGGACGGTCGGACAGTAGTCTTCGAAAGCCAGTTGCTGGGACAGTCGGAAGTGTTTGCCGCCGATGTCGCTACCGGCAGATACCGGAACGTCAGTAACCATCCGGGAGACGACTTCTTGCCCTCTCTTTCGGTGGACGGAGCCACGTTGTACTTCTGCTCTCTACGGTCCGGCGCTCCGGAGATCTGGCGCATGCCACTCGCCGGTGGACCGGCGTCTCAGGTGACCCGCGGCGGCGGCGTGTCGGTGCTGGAATCGCCTGATGGCAAGTGGATCTACTATACCAGCAGCTATGCCCCGGCCACGCTGATGCGTGTGCCGATAGAGGGCGGCAAACCGCAAGCCGTCGCGTTCAACGTACAAACGATCCCCGGATTCGCCCCCGTCGGCAACGGCGTCTACTTCCTGAACGAAGCCCCGTCGCAGCGTCACCGCGAGTTGCGCTACTGGGACGCCCGCACCCGCAGGGAAACCACTCTGCGCACGTTCGAAGCCGCGGCGTTTCGCAACGGACTCAGCGTATCGCGCAAGGATGGGCGTGTCCTGTTTTCGCTCGGCGAAGCCGAAGATCGCAATATCTACGTCTTTCGCGGACCCTTACGCTAGGTCAGTAGCGGATCAAGCCGCTCAGATCCGACGCCGGTATACTGATCCGCCTACCGGAGCGCAGTAGAGGCACCCGCGGCGGTCGTCCCAGCCGTAGCTCACGGTGGGGTGCAGGACATCATACGTCCCGCCTTGCTCAGGCGTCCCGGCGAAGAAGGGCGCCGCCAGTGTCCAGGTCCGGCCTGCATTGAGGCTGACGTGGAACCCCGATTGGTCCACCACCATCATCGAGCGCTCGCCGGCCCCGAAGTATGGTCCCCCCAGCGCACCGGAACCTTGCCGTTGACCTTGAAATCGGAAACCTGCGACCAAGTCTTGCCCTGGTCGATGGATCGCCAGATGCCATCGCCTTCCTGGCCGGGGCACGCGACGAAGGTGTTGGCGTCGATGACGCCAGGGTTCCGGCTGCCGAAGCGCAGCTTTGCCCAAGTCCGGCCGGTGTCGCGGCTAAGCCATATTGCGGTGTAGTCGTGGTGTTGCTTGCCGATGATGATCGAGGGCCTTGGCGAGGTCCAATCGAGCGAGCCCCAGGTCCAGCCGTCGTGCCGGATCCCGGCCGGGCGCTCAATGGGGCTCCAAGTGGCGCCGCCGTCCAGCGTAAGAGCACTGCGAGGCTCCATGCCGCTGACGATCAGAAATATCGCGAACCGGTCCGTTTGCGGATCGACGTTCGCGCTGAAACTACCGTACGCGCGCCCCTGCACCGGGGCCGGAACCTTCACCCAGGTGCGCCCCTGATCGGAGGTCCGGTACATGCCGAAATCGCGGTTCAAGGTGACGAACACCTGGCCAGTTGAAGGGAGTACGACCAGGTTGCCACTGCCGGTGAACAGCCGGTTGGCGTGAGGCGTGTAACCGGGTATGGAGGCGAACAATGCCTTACCGATATCCTCCCACCGGGAATCCTACGCCAAGGCGACGGCGGAGGCTGCGAGGAACGTTCGCCGCTGCATCATCGGAGTCGCGGACCGTAGATAGGAGCGGGCTGTCCGGCCTCAAGGGCGCCGATATCAGGCGCCTTCCCTGCGAATGCATCATTGACGTTCGGCAGACGCTCGCCCGCATCGATCGCATGGCTTCCAGGTCTCAGGTGAAAGTCGAGGCCGGAGGCTTCCAACATCGGCCAGGCTACGCCCGGGCCCTTCAACGGCGCGTTGGGGGCTTCGGGGACGCGCACCAGGTCGGTGTAATCGATGGCCATGCCGTGGCGCTCCTGGCCCGTTCCGCGCTGGAATTGCTCGAAGGTAGCGAACTCGAGCGGCGCGTGCTTGAGGTCGTAGTCGCGGATCACGCCTGCTTGGGGACCGTGCCAAACGAACGGATTGCCTTTTGTCGTCACGATGCGGTAGGCGTTGTAGTCGTATGTCGTGTAACTCGTGTACGTGCGCACCGCGATCACGCCGACATGCGGATTTGACTGCGTTAGGAAAATGTTGTTGCGGAAGTGGACGTTCGAAGCCCCCTGATCTTGGCGCGACGGAACCGACGTGAACGTATTGTGATAGACCAGCACGCCCGCGCCGCGCATCCCCCACCACTTCACCGATTCGCTGTTGGGCGTGTGGTAGCTTATGTTGCGGATCAGATAACCGGGTCCGCCGAGCATTGGCTGAAACGTATACGGCTGCTGCGCCGCACTCACGCACCGGTTCCGCATGAGCCGTACGTTATGCACGCCGCCGTCGGCTTCAAAGCAGTTGTCCGAAGCGCCGAAGACGTCATTGTTGTACATATCTATGGCGACGCTCCTGCCGTCGCGGTCCGGCCGTCCGTAGGTGCTCACGTCGAAGCCGTCGAAGAAATGCGAAGCGGAGTTGTGCGCGATTACGTGTCCTTCGCCCGCTACCTTCACGGCGTAGTATGAGA
>CALFYN010000120.1 GCA_937952345.1 uncultured Acidobacteriota bacterium | reverse complement strand
GGAGAGCGCCTGATCGCGCGCAAGCTGATTTCGCAGGAAGAGCTGGAGCGCGGGTTGGAGATCCAGAAAGAGCGTGGCGAGAAGCTCGGCAAGATTCTGCTGGATCTCGGATTCCTGAGCGCGCGCGATTTGCTGCTGGTGTTGAGCGAGCAATTGGAAGTCCCGCTGGTGACGCTGGAGGGGCCGCCGCTGGTGACTCCGGAAACTGAAGCGCTGGCACCGCGCTTCCTGCGTCAGGTGCGGGCTCTGCCTGTCGGATTGAACGAATCGGCGCTGCGGCTGGCGATGGCTGATCCGCTCGATGTGGAAACCATCCGCGCAGTGGAATCCGTGACCGGGCTGAAGGTGCAGCCGCTGCTTGCCAACGAGCAGGAGATCGTCGATGCCATCGATAAGTACATGGGCGAGCGCGCCCGCACGGAGAGCGAAGCCGAAGCGGTAGGCGCGTCGGAAGAGGATCTGGAGCATCTGCGCGATATGGCGAGCGAGGCTCCGGTGATCCGGCTGGTAAACGCCATGATCGGGCAGGCCGTGGAAAAGCGCGCCAGTGATATTCACGTGGAGCCGTTTGAAAAAGAGTTTCGCATTCGCTTTCGCGTGGATGGCGTGCTGCAAAGTCAGGATCCGCCGCCGCGGGAAATGAAGGCGGCGATCATCTCGCGCATCAAGCTGATGGCGAAGCTGAACATCGCCGAACGCCGCCTGCCGCAAGACGGACGCATCAAGATCAAGACGCTGGGCCGCGAGGTGGATTTGCGCGTTTCGACGCTGCCCACGCTGTATGGGGAAAGCGTCGTGATGCGTTTGCTCGACCGCTCGGCGGGCGATTTCTATGACCTGCGGAATCTGGGCTTCGATGATGGGATGCTCACACGGATGGAGCATTTCACGGCGCTGCCACACGGCATTTTTCTCGTGACAGGTCCTACTGGAAGCGGCAAGTCAACCACGCTGTATTCGGCGCTGAAGCGCGTGAACGGCACGGAGCGGAAGATCATCACCATCGAAGACCCGGTGGAATATCAGATGGACGGCATCAATCAGATCCACGTCAATCCGCAGATCGGGCTGACGTTCGCGGCCGGGTTGCGGCACATTGTGCGCCAGGATCCGGATGTGATCATGGTGGGCGAAATCCGCGACCGCGAAACCGCGGATATCGCGATTCGCGCCGCGCTCACCGGCCACTTTGTGTATTCGACGCTGCACACCAACGACGCGCCGAGCGCGATCACGCGCATGACGGACATGGGCGTGGAGAATTATCTGATCACCTCGTCGCTGGTGGCGGTGCTGGCGCAACGGCTGGTGCGTGTGATCTGCCGCCATTGCCGCGTGCCCGATGGCGAGGTGATGACGCCACAGGGCGAGTTGATTCCGTCATTTCGCGGCGCGGGCTGCGAACATTGCTACGGAACCGGGATGCGCGGACGTGTCGGGATCTTCGAAATGATGGAGCTGAACGATGAGATCCGCAAGCTGATCATGCAGAACGCCGATGCCAGCATTCTCACGGCGGCGGCGCGGCGCAACGGGATGCGCACGTTGCGCGAGGATGGATGGCTGAAGGTGCGCAACGGAGTCACCACGGCTTATGAAGTGACTCGCGTGACGCAGGAGTTTTAGGTGACCACGTACTTCTACAAAGCCGTCGCCTCCGATGGACGCCCGCGATCGGGCACGTTGACGGCGGCCACGGAAAAATCGGTGTTGAGCGAACTGCGCAAGCAGGGCCTGACACCGGTGTATGTGGGTTTGCAGGCGAGCAAGGGCTTCGAGATCAAGCTTCCGGGCACGGGCGGTGCGCGGCGCCGGGACATTCTCTTCTTCACGCAGGAGATGTCGACGCTGCTCAATTCCGGTGTGCCGCTGGATCGCGCGCTAACGATCGCCAGTGAGTTGACGGAGCGGCAGGCGTTTCGCGGCGTGATTCTCGATGTGCTGCGCCTGATCAAGGGTGGCAAGTCATTCGCCGATGCGCTGCATGTGTATCCGGATCATTTTTCGGATCTGTACATCAACATGGTCCGCGCCGGTGAAGCGAGCGGCAGCCTGGGTCTGATCTTCTCACGGCTGGCCGAATTCGAACGCACGCGCGACGATCTGCGCGGCTACATTATTTCTTCGCTCATCTATCCGGCGCTGCTGGCGCTGGTGGGCTTGGGTTCCATCACCGTGCTGTTGAACTATGTGGTGCCGCGCTTTGCCTCTGTGTTTGAAGAATCGCGACTGAAGATGCCGCTGCCGACGATGATCCTGCTGGAAGCGAGCAAGTATGTGCAGGCCTACGGCTGGATGGTGGCGCTGGGGCTGCTGGTGGGTGGTGTGATGTTCTACAGCTTCGTGCGCACACGCAACGGGAGGCTGTGGTGGGACACGGCGCAACTGCGCTTTCCCCTGCTGGGCGATGCACTACGCAAAGCGGAAACGGCGCGGTTCGCGCGAGCCATGGGGACTCTGGTGGCCAACAGCGTGCCGCTGGTGCAGAGCCTGGGCATCGCGGCGGCGACACTCAGCAACAAGCGCATTGCCGGCTCGCTCGAAAGCGTGGCGCAGGGCGTGAAGCGCGGCGAAGGGATAGCGACTCCGTTGAAACGGAGCCAGGCGTTTCCGCCACTGGCCGGGCATCTGCTGGCGGTGGGTGAGGAAACCGGTAAACTCGACGAGATGTTCCACCGCATGGCGGACATCTATGACAACGACACCCGCGTGGCCATTCGCCGGTTCACCTCGCTGTTTGAACCCCTGGTGATTCTGGTGATGGGCATTGTAGTGGGTGCGATGATTCTCAGCATGCTGCTGGCGATTACCAGCATTAACGAAGTGGCGGTCTAGATATGACACAACAACGAAGACGTTCTTCCCGAGCCGGTGTGACGCTGATTGAGATGTTGGTGGTGGTGACCATCATCGCGCTGTTTGCGGCGATTGTCGCGCCACGAATGTTGAGCCGCGGCGATGCGGCGCGCAAGACGGCGGCGCGGGCGCAGATCAATTCCTTCATGACGGCCTTGGGCGCATATAAATTGGATACCGGCCTGTTCCCCACCACGGAGCAGGGCCTAAATGCGCTGCGCGTGAAACCGCAGGGCGTGAATCAGTGGCAGGGCCCGTATCTGCCGCAGGAAATCCCCAACGATCCCTGGGGGAACCCGTATTCGTACAAGTTTCCCGGGGAGCACGGCGATGAGCCGGACATCATCAGCTACGGCGCCGATAAGCAGCCGGGCGGCGATGGGATCAATGGCGATATCGAAAGCTGGAAGAGCAACTAGCGTCGCCGGCGTCACGCTGATTGAGATGCTGCTGGTGGTGACCCTCATCGGACTGATGGTGGGCATCAGTTTTCCGGCCATCTCTTCCGGCGTCGATTCGTTGCGGCTGAGTTCGGCGGCCGATTCCACGGCATCGTTTCTGAACGGCGCATTAAACCGCGCCGAACGCAGGCAGCAGGTGATGGAAGTGACCATCTCCAAACAGCGGAGCAAGCTCACGCTGCGTTCCACCGAAGCCGGATTCACCCGCGAGTTGGAGATGCCCACTGGCGTCAGCATCACCGGCGTGCTGCCGGACCGCTTCGAGGCCTCCGGCGACCGGCATGTGTTTCTCTATCCCGGCGGGACGGTGCCGCGCATCGGTGTGGAATTGACGAACAAGCGGGGAACGCGGCGCATCGTGCGCGTGGATCCGATGACCGGCGTGCCGGAGATCGAGATCCCCGAGGAAAAGGAAAAATGAGACGTCGCGGCTTTACGCTGCTGGAGATGCTGGTAGCCACCACGCTGATGGCAATTGCCGTGGTGGGACTGCTGTCTTCATTGTCGGCATCTCTGCGCAATGCGGCGCGGCTCACCGATCATGACCGGGCGGCGATTGTGGCCAAACGCAA
This sequence comes from uncultured Acidobacteriota bacterium, assembly GCA_937952345.1. GTDB lineage: Bacteria > Acidobacteriota > Terriglobia > Bryobacterales > Bryobacteraceae > CADEFT01. The sequence goes on along the minus strand of CALFYN010000120.1, from coordinate 3,882 downwards.
GATGGATGAACTGCTGTTGCAGCCCCGGTTGCCGCGGTTTCAGCCGATTGAAGGCCGGTTGACACCGGCTACGGATGCGGGTTTAACGGGCGGTTGGAAGGCGACGGTTACTCCGTTCGATGTGCCTCCCGCCGTGCAACCTGGCATGGCAATTCTGGAGCGCGTGGAATGCGAGATCTGGTGGACCGACGGCAGCCGCCGCCGCTCCTATTCGCTCGAAGGCTACAAAACCTCGCTGCTGCAGACCAACGACGTGTTGGGAGGCGTCATCCAGCCATGAGACGTTCGCGCGCCGGAGTCACGCTGCTGGAACTGCTGATTGCGGTGACGCTGCTGTCGCTGCTGGTGGCCGGAGTGTTGACCGCAATGCGCGCTGGCATGACGGCGCTTGCCCGCACGAATGCTCGTGTGATTGCGAACCGCAAGGCGGTGGGTGCGCAACGGATTTTGGAGCAGCAACTGGCCGGTTTCATGCCGGTCATCGCCGAGTGCAATGGCGGTGGTGGCGCGGGTCCGTTCCAGAAGGTTCCTTTCTTTCAGGGCGAAACAGAAACGATGCGGTTTGTTTCGACGTTTTCCTTGAGTGACGCTTCGCGGGGGATGCCTCGCGTGCTGGAGTTCCAGGTGATTCCGGGAGAAAACGGCATTGGCGTGCGGCTGGTGGTGAATGAGCATTTCTACACCGGTGGTCTTGGCGCGGGACGCTTCTGCCTGGGGGTTGGGATGGACCCGGTGTCTGGAATGACCGCTACGCAGTTTCCGCCCGTTCAAACAGGACCGGGGTCGTTTGTTTTAGCGGATAAACTGGCTTCCTGCCGCATGATGTATCGCGAACCGCTGCCTCCGCCGCAGTTCGAGCGCTGGGTGCCGCGCTGGGTGCAGCCCTACTGGCCGACAGCGATCCGCATCGAGATCACACCGCTCGAAGCGGATCCATCGAAGATATTGCCCACCACTCTCACCATGCCGGTGTTTGTGAATCGCGCAATGATGGGGGCTTACTTTGACTAAGCGAAAAGGCGGCGCGCTTCTGACCGTTCTCTGGCTTTCCGCCGCGCTCAGCGCGATTGCTTTTTCCGTGGCCACCACTGTGCGCGGGGAAGTGGAACGGGCCGCGACGGCGGCCGATGGAGTGAAGGGCTACTTCCTCGCTCGCGGCGCGCTGCAACGGGCGCTGCTCTGGATCCAATGGTCGGAATTCCGTAACATGGATGGCTCGCCGCGCTACTGGGCGCCGGGCACGCCGCGGCTCCATTTCGAATTCCCCAACGGCGCCGCAGACGTCGATCTGATTCCGGAATCGGCGAAGCTCAACGTGAACACCGCGCTGCCGGAGGAGTTGTTCCGCCTGCTTCTGGCCCTCGGCGTCGAAGCCGGCCGGGCGAGCGAGATTACCGCGGCCCTGTTGGACTGGCGAACCCCCGCCCCGCAAGGCCTGAGTGAATTCGATAGCCACTATTTGGGACTCACTCCGTCTTTTCGGGCGCGGCACGCGTCTATAGAGGAGATTGAGGAAATCCTGTTCGTGAAAGGCATGACCCCGGAGTTGTTCCACGGCACCTACATCCGCGACGCGGAGGGCAGACTCACGCCCCGCACCGGGCTGCGCGATTGTCTGTCGGTGTATGCCTCGGGTCAGGTGGATGCGAACTTCGCCCATCCGGCAGTGCTGGCGGCGGTGGGCCTTCCGCCCGATGCCGTTGCCGCGGTAGTGGCCGCTCGGCGCTTGCTGCCCTTCACTCCCGGAACGTTGCAGGCGCTGGCCGCCAGTTTCGGACCTTCGGCCGGCCGGCTTAGCGTCGGTGGCGGGTCGATGTTCACGCTACGTGCCACGGCCCGGTTGCGTCTGCCGAACAACCAGCTCTCCGACCTTAAGCGCACCGTGGCGGCGCTGGTGAAATTCGCGCCCATGACGAAAGATGCTCCGTATCACATCCTGCGCTGGTATGACCAGGGGGCGCTGGGTATGGGAGAGATCCAGTGAGTTGGCAGGCGTTTGGCACCGGAGTAGGAATTGAACTCACCGCGGATCGCCTGCGCGTGGCCGTGGTGAAAGTGCGTCCGGGCGGAGTGGATCTGCTCGCGGCGCACACGATCGAAGATTTCACACGCCGTCCGGCAGCCGAATGGGGAAATGAATATTCGGCATTCCTGCGCCAGCATGGCGTGGCCCATCTCACGGCCGCGGTGCTGCTGCCGCGCCGCGACGTTCTGGTGCGCGTGGTAAACCTGCCGGGTGTGCAGGCGAAGGATTTCGAAGCCGCCCTCGCCTTGCAGATCGACACGCTGCATCCTTATCCAGAAGGCGAAGCCGCCTGGACATGGGCGCGCCTGGGGAAAACTTCCTCCGCGCTGGTCGTGATTGCACGGCAGGCGCAGGTGGAACGGCTGGCGGAATTATTCGCCGAAGCGGGCATCAAGATTTCAGCGTTCACTGCCAGCGCGGCGGCGATGTACGGCGCGTTGCGGTTGTACGGCACACCGCCCGCCGAAGGCTTTTTGGGTTTGATGGAATCGGAATCCGGCGTGGAGGCGTATGGCGAAAGCCCCGCCAAGCCGGCCTATTCCGCCGTCTATGAGCAATCCTGGGAGCGCGCCGCGGCGCTCGCTTCCGCCGAATTGCGATTGACGGGAGAGACATCTGTTCGCGAGCTCGCCGGGTTGCTTCCCTCTCCCCGGCGAGCGGTGGAAGGAGCGCAATCCTATCCGCTGGCCTATCTGGCGGCATTGACGGCTGCCTGCCCGCGACTGGCGTTGCCGGCCAATCTGCTGCCCGCGGCGCAGCGCAGCACCAGTTCGCGATTGATCTATGCGCCCACCCTCGCGCTGGGCGTGTTGTTGATTGCCGGGCTCGCGGCGTTGGGGCTCTACACGCGCTATGAAGATGCGAAGTATCTAAAGATAGTGCAGACGGAAACGGCACGCCTGGAGCCGCGCGCTAAGCTGGTATCCCAGTTGGACCAGCGCGCCGCCGGTGCGCGCAGCCGCATCGATCTGCTCGACCGCTTCGCTTCGCGCACGAAAAATGATCTTGATGCACTGCGCGAAGCCACGCGGCTCATCGCGCCTCCGGCATGGCTCAATACTTTGGAACTGACGCGCACCTCGCTGGTGGTGGCCGGTGAAGCCGATCAGGCCTCGGGATTGTTGAAGGCCATCGATAGCTCGGCGCAGTTTCAGAACTCGGAATTCCTGATTCCCATCAGCAGGGTAGGGAACCAGGAAGTGTTTCGCATCCGTTCCGCGCGGGAAGGGGCTACGCAATGACGCTTTCCGAACGCGACCGCAGGGCTTTGCTGATTCTCGGCTGCGCCACCATCGGCACTTTGCTGTATGTGCTCATCACGGACTCGGCGCCATCGGGCGAAACCGCTGCTCCTCGCGACCTCATCGCCACGGCGGAAAAGCGCCTCGATCGTGTGCGGCAACTGGCCGCGGCCGTGCCCGCCCGTGAGGAATTGCACAAGCAGATGCAGGCGCAGTTGGAAACGCGCGAGAAGCGGCTGTTGCAGGCGGAAACATCGGCGCAGGCCCAGGCGCAGTTGCGCCAGATCGTGGCTCGCGTCACCAGCCGGCAGACGCCGCCCGTCGATATCAAAGCCAGTGAATTCGGCCAGGTGAAACCGTTGGGGACCGAATACGGAGAGGTGCCAGTGTCGGTGATGATCGAATGCGGCATGGACCAGTTGCTGAATATCGTCGCCGAATTGACATCGCAGCCGGAGATGATCGCCGTCAATGAAATGCGCATCTACTCGGCCAATCAGAAAACGAAGACGGCCAACGTGCGGCTGACGGTGTCGGCGGCTGTGCCTAAGCGCCTCGCGCCGGAACGCAAAGGAGGCTCGCTGTGAGAGGCAAGCTTCTGGTATTGAATCTGGC
>CALFYN010000119.1 GCA_937952345.1 uncultured Acidobacteriota bacterium | reverse complement strand
TAATGCAGGGAGTTTTTCCGATAACCGTGGGGATAATATGGGGAGATCGGGAAATGCTTTATTTGGTATGTGTTCGGGATGGTGAAATATTTTCGCCAGGCGTGTGATCGCAAGTTTTTTGAGCCAACCTGCTACCGTTTTGCGCCACTCCCTATGACAAAGCTGCAACCGAGAAAAGTTCTTGGAGGACGGCAATGAGGACGGGACTTGGGTTGGGAAGCCACGGATGGACGCGGGCCATGTTGCCCTGCGCGTTGCTGGCGCTGACAGTGGTGACGCCGGCGCAAGAGGAGCGGACGATTCCGATTGAAGGGACCGGCCGGGGGGTGCGGGAACGGGGAGAGCCCAAAGCGGCCCTCGATTTCGACATACGAGCCGTTCAGCGGAGCGGGGCGGCGAGTTCCGCCACGACGGCAGGCGTTCGCGTGCGGCTGGAGGGCGCGATGGGGAGCCGGGTGGCCGTGGAATGGGGCAGGAACGGGCTTCCGGCGTCGGTGCGTTTCTTTGGGGGACTGCCATTTGGAGCGGCAGGCGGCCGGAGAGCGGCGATCCGGCAGGATGCGGCTGGGCTGCTCGGGGCAATGGGTTTGGATGGGCGAGTGGCGGCGAGCTTTCTCTCGAGGGAAGCGGGCGGGGATGGTGACGAGGACCGCGCGGTGAGCCTGCGTCAGGAGTTTTCGGGCATTCCGGTGTATGAGGGGCGGATGGACCTGCTGTATTCGCGCGAAGGGGCGCTGGTAATGGCGAATCTGGGGGATGTGGTGACAGCGCCCGATGTGGACACGGTGGCGCGGGTATCGGCCTCGGACGCGGTGTCGGCGGCACTGAGGGGAATTGGGGTTCGGGCGGAGAAGGTGGAAAGGATGGCGGAAGGCGAGTCCGGGCCGATTCTCCGGTATCGCAATCCGACGGGGGGCAGCGCGCAAGCGATCACGGGGGACCTGGTGATACTGGCGGTACGTCCGGATGAACCGCGCCTGGCGTGGCGGCTCTACGTGGACGACAACGGGGGCGCCTATTACGAGATTCTGATCGATGCCGCGGATGGGCGGCTGCTGATGCGGCACAATCTGGTGCGATACGCGGGATCGGCGCGAATTTGGAAGCGGAATCCGCTGGACAAGGACCGAGTGATGGTGACCATGCCGGATTCGTGGCTGGCAAAAGGGGAGGCGACGACCAAGGGGAACAACGTGGATGCTTATCTGGACACGGACGGCAACAACGTTCCCGACACGAAGACCGATCTCACGCTGCGGGGTGGGCGGGCGTTCAGCGAGACGCAGGCGTTCGATTTTCCGTCGACGGAGGGTTCGCGCAACGCTGATCCGCGGCTGTCGCCGGCGGCGGCGGTGACGAGCATCTTCTATTTCATGAACCTGGCCCATGATTTTTTTTACGAATTAGGATTCGATGAACGGAGCTGGAATTTCCAGAGCAATAACGGGACTAAGGGCGGACAGGGGAACGATGCGGTGGTGGCGGAGGCGCATGACCGGGCCGTGGAGAACAATGCGAACATGGCAACTCCGGCGGAAGGGCGTCCGCCGAGAATGCAGGCCGGGATTTTCACGTACGACACGGCGTTGACTACGGACGACCGGGACGCGGCGCTGGACGGGGAGGTGATGATTCACGAATACGCGCATGGGGTCACGAACCGGATGGTGGGACGGGGGACCGATATGGCGTGTCTGATTGGGGCACAGTCCCGGGCCATGGGCGAGGGATGGTCGGACTATTTTTCGATCCGTTTTTTTAGTTTGTCGATCACGGGCACCTACCTGTCGAAGTCGGATCGCGGGATCCGGCGTAGCAGCTATGCCGCCAACACGATGGTGTATTCAGATCTGGGAAGCGGATTGAGAGGCTACCAGGAGCATGACGATGGGGAGTTCTGGGGAGCGGTATTGTGGGATCTCCGCACAGCGGTGGGGGCCAAGATCGCGGACAAACTGGTGGTGGAAGCGCTGCGAATCACGCCCTGCCGGCCGAGCATGGTGCAGGCGCGCGACGCGATTCTGGCCACGGACACGGCGCTGAACCGGGGAGCGAATCTGCGAGCGCTGTGGGCGGTATTCGCCAAGCGCGGTTTGGGGGCGAGTGCGTGCGGTTATGACGGGGACCGGGGACTGGGGTTGAACGGCTGGTCAGGTACGATTCATTTGGCGAGTACGGATCTGCCGGCGGACGGGGGTGCGGGGCCAGGGATTCCAACGGGGAGCGGGTGCGGAACGGGTGCCATTCCGGCGGGGTCGAATCAGGAGGGCTACCAATACCGGATACCGTTCGCGCCAGCAGGGGCGTCGTACCGGCTGAAGAGCGGCCCCAACGGGATGGCTGTGGGCAACGATGGAGTGGTGCGCTGGACGCCTGGGATACAGGGACGGCGATTCCAGGTGGAGATTACGGAATCGGGTGGCAGAGTATCGACATTTACGGGGTACATTCCGGTATTGACGCGCCTGACCGCCGGAAAAGCAACCGCCATGGCGGGCGATGCGAATGAAGCAGGCATCTTTCTGTTCGACGTTCCCGCGGGGACCATTCTGAGACAAGTGAAGATCCGTGGCGGGACAGGGGATGCCGACCTGGCGGTTTTGAACCCGCAAGGGTTGTTCATGGCAGAATCCGCACACACGGCGACGAATAATGAAACGGTCGCCCTATCCAAGCCAGTGGCGGGAACCTGGATTGCCGTGGTGGATGGGTACCGGGCGTTTCAGCAAGCACAACTCACTTTGGATGCCGAGGAGCCTTCCTTTGTGGCTCCGGAGCGGGCGGTGACGAAATTGACGGAAGTGACGGGAGGGCAATTGCACTTCCGGACGATTGTGCCGGCGGGGACCCAATCGTTGAGCGTGAAGGTTACAGGAGCCACGGGATCGCCGTGGGTGATTCTGCGGCGGGGGCAACCGGCATTCTGCAGGTGGGGCTTTTTCCTGTTTATCCGGAACGGGCGATTTGTATTCGAGGAGGGGTACACGTGCACGGGGAACGCATTTGGCGTCAACCCCCTGGCTGGCGAGGTGCAAACGGCGAACCCGGCAGCAGACGAGTGGTACATCACGGTGGTGGGATTGTCGAACTTTTCCAACGCCAGCCTCACCGTGCAGTTGACGATGGCGAAGCCGGCGTTGATCGTAAGCAGCCCGCGGCTGGAGTACAGTTCGCGGGAGGGCGGGGCGGCGATGACGCAGGTGCTGACGGTGACGCAATCCACCGGACCGGCGGTGGCGTGGCGGATCGCAACGCAACCCTCGGCAATCCCGTGGCTGACGCTGACGCCGGCGAATGGCAGCGGGGTGACCGATGTACGGGTGGTGGCGAACCCGGCGCGGCTGGCGGCCGGCGTGTATGAGGGAAAGCTGATTGTGAGTGCGGATGGTGTGGACGGATCGCCGAAGGAGGTGGCGTTGCGATTGGCGGTGACGGCTCCGGCGCGGTTCCGGGTGAGCCAAACGAGCCTGTCGTTCCGGGGGGTGGTGGGGAGCAACCCGGAGGGGCAGACGCTGGATTTATCGAACGCAGGAAGCGAGGCGCTGCAGTGGACGGCGAGCGTGTCGACGCGGAGCGGCGGCAACTGGCTGTCGGTAAGCCCGTCGTCCGGTTCGGAACGGGGGACACTGGCGGTGGCGATTCGTTCCGCATCGCTGCCACCGGGACGCTATGAGGGGGCCATCACGTTGAGCGCGCCGCTGGCGCTGGCACCGGCGGTGATCCCGGTGACGTTGGACCAAAGCGCGCCGGTGACGATTCAATCGGTGCAGCACGGGGCGACACTGGCGGCCGTGGACCGGGTGGCTCCGGGGACGCGGATCTACCTGAACGGGCGGGATCTGGCGGCGGCGTGCGGCACGGCGGGGACTCCGGCGTGCCTGGTGTCGGTTGCGCCACCGCATCCGTATCAGGCGGGGGACACCGAAGTATTGTTCAACGGAGAAGCATCGGAGATCCTGTCGGCGAGTCCAACACGGCTGGAGGTGGCCGTTCCGATCGGCGTTGTGGGGCCTTCGGTGAATATCGTGGTGCGGCGAAATTCGGGGAGCAGCAGTCCGTTCCGGGTCGGATTTTCCGCGCAATTGCCTGGGATTTTTTCGACATTCGGGCCAGGCCTGAACGGGGAGAGGATGGCGGGATGGATTACGGGCGAGGATGGGTCGGCGGTGGGACGCGAGCGTGCGCTGGTGGCTGGAGAACTGGCCACGGTGCGGGCGACGGGATTGGGAGGGATTGAGAACGACCTGTCGGTATCGAGGCCATTGAAGGTATTGGTGGACAATGTCGAAGCCGAGGTGGCGGGACAGAGCTATAGCGGTGGGCTGCAGGGGGGAATTTACGAGGTGAATTTCTACGTTCCGGCGAATCTGGCGCGGAAGTATCCGACGGTGCGGCTGGCGGGAGATGGCGGGAGTTCGAACGTAGTGACGGCGGGGGGACCGACGATCCGGAGCATTTCGCCGGCACGGCTGGTGGCTGGGGAAAATGCGACGGTGGTGGTTACGGGGGTGAATCTGCCGAGTTCCGGGTGGTTGTGGATTGGGGAGGAGAGAGTGTCGGCGGCGGGCACGGCTTCGGGCCGGACGCTGGTGGCGGAGATTGAGGGGACGCGATTGCGGCAGCCGGGGGTAGTGTTGCTGCGGGTATCGGATGCCGAGGCCGCGGAGGAGGAGGCGAGCAACGCGGTTTCGGTGACGGTTGCGGCGGGGGGAGGGCAATAGAGAGAGCGGTTGAACAGGATGGAGCAGTCTTAACGACCTCTGCACAACGGTGGCGATGACCCGTGGATTTCACGACGGCGCTCAGGTACACGAGGCGCAACCGTACCTGATTGCCATAGTGATTCCTGTGATATCCTGTGCTCAATATGGGCAATCAGGCGGGCTCCGAAGACAAATAGCACGGCGAACAATACACATAATCAGTCTGGTGCTGGCGGAATTCCAGATACTGCAGGCTGTAATTGCAGACAGGATGAATTTCAACAACGAACAAAGAACCTTGCGGTAACACTGTTCACCGCAGTTTCCGTCGGATACTTTTCCGGCGAGGTAACGCTCACCTGGACGCAATACTTCAGCGCCATCCTGGGAATCTGTTGGATGTGGAGGCGCTCATCCGCGCCGCGATGAAGGAGCGGGGGATCTCCTTTGAGGAGGTGCTCCATTCGGCGTTGCGAGCCGGTCTGGACCAAGGAAAGACCGAGAGGAGCCGGTACGCTCAGAAAACCTACTCGCTCGGAGAGGCGCACAGTTTCCGATGCAGCAAGGCGTTGGCAGCCGCCGCGGCGCTGGAAGATGAGGAACGCGACCGGAGAAACGCTTTGCGCAAATGACTGGTATCGAACGGGCATGCTCACGGAAGCCGCGGTGAGTTACAGAACCGCTACCGTGGCTGCGAACCGGGATTAGCTTCCGGCGGAAGCGGGAATTGTAAACAAAAGGCAGCCACAAGAGGACGAAGGCATGGGATAGACTCAATTCTCATGAATCGGACCCATTGGTATTTTCCAATCTTCTTGCTTGCGGGAAGCATGATGTTCAGCGGGCGGGCAGCCGGGCAGAGCATCGCCATTGCGAACTGGCAGGCTCCACCGTACTGGTCGGCGGGGCAGGAGAAATCTGGGAATACGAGGGATGCGGCGATTACGGGGCCGCTGGCTCTGGTGGGAGTGACTCCTTGCCGTGTGGTGGAGACGAGAGCGGAATACGCGCAAGGGTTTGCAGGGGCGTTTGGGCCGCCGGCGGTGAGCGGTGTGCGAGATATTCCGATTCCGTTGAGCAATTGCGGGATTCCAGGCACGGCGAGGGCGTATTCTTTGAATATTACAGTGGTTCCGCAAGGGCCACTGGCCTACCTGACGGCGTGGCCCGCGGGCTTTCCGATTCCGAATGCATCGACTTTAAACTCGTTTGAAGGAAAAGTAGTGGCGAACGCGGCGGTGGTTCCGGCTGGAACGGGCGGGGCCATCTCTATCTTCACTGCTTCGGTGACGCACGTGATCATTGACATCAACGGCTATTACACCGACACCTCGGGAGGTGGCGGCGGTGGCGCAGCGGGCCCGCAGGGACCGGCGGGGGCTACGGGACCGACAGGACCGGCGGGGCCGACGGGTGCGGCTTCGACTGTGCCCGGACCCACGGGACCGGCGGGCACTACGGGCGCCGCGGGCGCGACGGGAGCAACCGGAGCAACGGGTGCAGCGGGAGCAGCGTCCTTGGTCCCTGGACCGACGGGGCCGACGGGCGCCACGGGGCCCGCGGGCGCGGGAGGGGGTTGGAACCTGGCCGCACTGTTTTCAGGCACTGCGAACCGGTACGCCAATCCTTATGGAGGCGGCGCGAGCCTCAACGAATTTTTCGTGGGGATGCGATTCGCCAAAGGCTGCACGGCGAGCCTTCTGGCGTTCGACGTGATCGACAACACAGGCAACGCCGTATCCGTGAGCGTTTCCACAACAGTGGCCTTGCGCGTCAATTATGCCACTGTGTTGAGTTGTACGATATCGAGTGGCAGCAGTTGCAGCACAGGCGGAACCACGGCCATTCCCGATGGGGCGTTTGTCAATTTTGCGTTGCTCGCCGGCGGAGACAATGCTCAGATCTACCGGATATCGGCACGGTGTGAGTAACGGTCTGGTTTTCTAGGGGACCCAGATGGCGTAGACGGCGTAGCAGAGCGCCGCGCCGATGGCGGCGGCGTAGAGGCCGGAGGCTCGCTTCTTTGACAGGAAGAAGATGAGGATGAGGCCGCTCAAGGAGACCAGGCACATGAGGGCGGCGGAGATGTCGATGATGGCCGACCAGGATTTGCCGGTATCGCGGCCTTTGTGGAGGTCGTTGATGACGGCGACCCAGCCCATGCGGGTTTCGGTGAGTTCGTATTTGCCGGTGGCGCGGTCGATGAAGGCATCGGCCGTGTAACCGGGGCCTTTGAAGGAGATGGAATGCTGGGTGTCGTCGGTGCGGAAATCGGAGAGCGCGCCCTTGATGCCGTGGGCGTTGCGGAGGTGCTCGACCATTTGCAACTGGGAGCCTGAGGGCATGGCGCCGCGGGTTTGCGTGGTCTTCTGCCAATCGCCGAACC
>CALFYN010000118.1 GCA_937952345.1 uncultured Acidobacteriota bacterium | reverse complement strand
GGGCGCAACGAAGTCTACGGCGACCGCTGGGGCCTCGCGCCTTCGCTCGCCCTAGGGCTGGGAAGGCCGACGCGCGTCACCTTCAGCTACTTCACCCTCCAGCAGGACAACCTGCCTGACTACGGTATCCCCTGGGTGACGGCCACCCACAACGTGCTGCGCGAATACCGCGACCAGCCCGCCCCCGTGCCGCGCGACACCTTCTACGGGCTTCGTTCCCGCGACATGGAGAAGATGGGCTCGCATACCGCGACCTTCAAGTTCGAGCATGACTTCAGCGACTCGCTCCAGTTCCGCAATCAGTTCCGCTTCGGCAAATCGACCCGCGACTCGATCACCGCCGCGCCGCGCTTTGCCAGCCCCGATTCACTGGTCATCAACCGCAACGGCCCGTCCTGGATCACCAACGACAGGATCTTCGACGATCAGGCCGATCTGCGGGCGCGCTTCCAGACCGGCCGCATCGAGCACTCGCTGGTGGCCGGCATGAACCTCACCCGCGAGACCAACGTGCGCGCGGGCCGCACGGTTGCGGGTGCACCCACAACGACCCTGTTCTCGCCCGATCCGAACCAGCCGTTTGACGGGACTATCACGCTCACTCCGAACATCGGTGACGTCACCGGCAACTCGCAAGCAGGCTACCTCTTCGATACGGTGAAGCTCGGCCGCCATTGGGAGGCCTCCGGCGGACTGCGCTTTGAGCGCTTCTCCGTGAACGGCGTCGCCACGACTCTGCTGCCGCTGGAGGGCACCGACACGATGAACAGCCTGCGCGGCGCTCTCGTCTACAAGCCCGCGCAGAGCGGCAGCTTCTATGTGTCCTACGGGACTTCGTTGAACCCCTCGCTCGAGGGTCTGAACTACCAGCCGGCCAACACGTCCATCGAACCCGAGAAGACCTACACGGTCGAAGGCGGAACGAAGTGGGAAGTGGCGCAGGGCAGGCTGCTGCTTTCGGGCGCGATCTTCCGCATCGACAAGCAGAACGCACGCACTCCCGGAGTGCTGCCCGACGATCCGCCGCAAGTGCTCGCCGGGACGCAACGCGCCAGCGGAGCCGAACTCTCGGCGACAGGCAACATCACCAGCAAGCTGCGGCTGTTCGCGGCTTATACGTACATCGATGGCAAGATCATCAAGTCGAACAATCCGCTGGAAGTGGGCCGCTATTTCCAGAACACGCCGAAGAACTCCTTCAGCGTATGGGCCAGCTATAGCTTGAAGCGGCTCAGTCTCGGCGTCGGGCCGCGGTTCGTGGACAAGCGCTTCGGCAACAATACCAACACACGTTCGGTGCCCGGCTACTGGACGCTGGACGCGCTGGCTTCGCTCCCCGTGTCGAGCAAGATGGACCTGCGGTTCAACCTCTACAACCTGAACAACGCTTTCTACTTTGACCGGCTCGGGGGCGGGCATCTGATTCCCGGGGCGGCTCGGAGCGCCAGCGTCGCCATGGGCTTCCGGTTCTAGGAGACGCCATGCTACTACACATTCCGGATGTACTGACGCCGCAGGAAGTGACTCGCTGCCGGGGCTTGCTCGATGCGGCCAACTGGATCGATGGCAAGGCGACCGCGGGCTATCAATCGGCGCAGGCCAAGGACAACCTGCAACTCGATGAATCCGACCCGGCGGCGCAGGAGATGGGGACGCTGATCCTCAACGCACTCGAGAGGAACGCGACGTTCCTTTCGGCGGCGCTGCCGCACAAAGTATTCCCGCCTTTGTTCAATCGCTACGAAGGCGGGCAGAGTTTCGGCACGCATGTGGACAACGCCATCCGGCAGGTGAAAGGGACTCCGCATCGTGTGCGGACGGACCTTTCGGCCACCCTGTTCTTCAGCGCTCCGGAAGAGTACGACGGCGGAGACCTTGTCGTCGAGGACACCTACGGCGTGCACAGCGTGAAGCTGCCGCCGGGGCACATGGTGCTGTATCCGGGCACCAGCCTGCATCATGTGCGGCCGGTGACGCGCGGGGCGCGCATCTGCTCCTTCTTCTGGATACAGAGCATGGTGCGCGAAGACTTCGCGCGGACCCTGTTGTTCGATTTCGATATGGGCGTGCAGCGCGTGACGATGGACGTGCCGGAGCATCCGGCGCTGGTGCAACTGACTGGCGTCTATCACAACCTGCTGCGGCGCTGGGCGGAGGTATAGGACGAATGCGCAAAGTGTTGTTCTGGCTCCATCTGATTGCGGGCTGCGTGGCCGGCATCGTGGTGCTCATCATGTCGGTTACGGGCGTGCTGCTGACCTATGAGCGGCAGATTCTGGCCGCGGGCGCGCCGCGCATTCTAGCGGATACGGGCGTCGTCCCGTATTCGATCGAAGCGCTCGTGGAGCAATACCGGCAGCGCCATGGCGCGCTGCCTTCGGCCATCGTCAAGCGCGCGGGCGCGGATGCGCCGCTGGAGTTTCAGATGGGCCGGGAGGGCACCGTCTATCTCAATCCTTATACCGGCGAGGAAGCGGGCGCGGGTGCGGTGGGCGCGCGCCGCTTCTTCCGCCTCATGACGGACTGGCACCGCTGGCTGGGACAGAACGGCGAAGGGCGGGATACGGCGCGGGCCATCACCGGGGCCTGCAATCTGGCGTTCCTGTTTCTGGTGCTGAGCGGGATGTACCTGTGGCTGCCGCGCGGCTACACATGGAAACATTTTCGGGCCATTCTGTTTTTTCGTGGAGGGCTGGCGGCGAAGGCCCGCGAGTTCAACTGGCATAACGTGTTCGGCATCTGGATGGCGCTGCCGCTGGTGGTGGTGGTGGCTTCCGGCGCGGTGATGTCGTATCCGTGGGCCAACGATCTGGTGTACCGGTTGGCCGGCGATGCGCCACCGCGCGCCCCGGCGAAGAAGGGCGGTCCGGCTCGCCCGCCCGCTGCTTCATCCAAGGATCTGTCTCTAGCGGGACTCGACCGCGTATGGGCACGGGTGGAGGATGCCCATACGGGCTGGCAGAGCCTCAGCTTCCGCCTGCCGCCGTCGCAACGTGCGCCGTGGCAGATCACGGTGGACAAGGGCAACGGCGCGCGGCCCGATCTACGCTCGACGCTGACCTTCGATGGCGCGAGTGGCGAACTGCTGCGCCGCGAGGAGTACGCCGATCAGGAAGCGGGCCGCCGTGCGCGGACGTGGCTGCGCTGGCTACACACGGGCGAAGCCGGTGGCATCGCCGGACAGACGCTGGCTGGGCTGGCTTCGCTGGCGGGAGTAATGTTGGTGTATACGGGCATCGCGTTGTCGTTGCGGCGGTATGCCGCATGGCGCGCCCGGCGCAGCGCCGACCGTCTTGCAGAGGTCGGTGTACACTGATGGTCCATCGCCATGCGCATCCATCCTCTATTCTTAATGGCGTCGCTGCTGGCGACGCCGGCCTGTTCGCGGGACGCAAACGAAGCCCGTATCCGGCAGCAGGCCGCACACCTGTTGGGTTAGGGAACCCGCCCCACCAAAATCAGTAGGTGAGGCGCATTCCGAATTGCACCTGGCGGCCCGGGCGCGAGGCGTTGACGATGCCGAATCCCGCGCCTTGGAACTGATGGCTCGGGTTATTGAAATTGGGGTGATTCGGCATGTTGAAGAATTCGCCGCGGAATTGGAGTTGCTTCTTCTCCGCGACGCGGAAGGCGCGAATGAGCGATGTGTTCCAGTTGATGCGGCCGTCGGCGCGCACGAGGCCGATGCCCTGATTGCCGAAGGTATACTGCGCGGGTTGGGCGAAGGCGAGCGTGTCGAACCAGCGCTGCACGGTGCGTTCGCCGGCGGGCAAGTTCGGGTCGCGCAGCACGTCGGCGCGTTGCGCTCCGGCGGAGTTCGCGTTGGTCGAGTTGGTCTGCGTCTGTACGGTGATGGGCGCTCCGGTTTGCATGGTGAGCACCGTGCCGACCGACCATCCGCCGGCGACGTAACGCAGCGGATGCTGCCGCCAGTAACGGCGGCGTGCGCCGAAGGGGAGTTGGTAGACGGAACTGAATGTGAGCCGGTGGCGAATGTCGTTCTCCGACGGGCCCCAATCCATGCGGCGGTTGTAGAAATCGGAGTAGGCCGCGCCTTCGTCGCCCAGCGTGGCCCCGCCGCCGCCGGTGTTGTCGAGGAACTTCGCCCAGGTGTAGGTGGAGAGCATGTTGAGTCCGTGAGAGAAGCGCTTCTCCACTTTGAGCGTGCCGGCATGATAGCTGGAAACGCCGAGGCTGGGGGCGAGGATCGAGACATTGCTGAACTGCGGGTAGGGGCGATATTGACGGCCCGTGCGGCCGGGACCGAGGATCCATGGCGGGATCTGATTGATGGACAGGTTGTCGCCGCCGAGCTTGCGCGACAGGTTGCCGAGGTAGCCTGCTTCGATGAGGATGGAGCCGGGAAGCTCATGCTGCAGGCGCATGTTGAATTGCTGCGAGTAGCCGATGCGGCGGTTGGTCTCAAAGAATGTGACGGCTTGATTCGGGGCTTGTGTCACGGGCACCGCGCCGAAGGCGTCGCTGAGGACGGGCTCTTGCAGCGGGCGCAGCGGCAGACCGCCGCCCATGGTGTAGGGCATGCCGATGGTGTTGTCGAGCAGCACGAGTGTTGACGAGCGCTCGAAGCCGAGCGTGGCCGTGTTGGCTTCGGCGCGGTCGAAGGGATGCGCGTAGAAGATGCCGAAGCCGCCGCGGAGCACGGTGCGCGAGCTGCGCAGCGGTTTCCAGGCGAAGCCAAAGCGCGGGCCGAAGTTGTTCCAATCGGTATTGAAGGGCGTGGTGCGATAGCCGTCGACACCGAGGAACTTGACGACTCCGGGGGTGCCGGAGACGGGATTGATGGCAGTGGTATCGAAGCCGTTCATGCGGAGGTTGGAGTCCTTGAGCGGCGTGTCGGTTTCCCAGCGGAGCCCGATGTTCAGGGTCAGGCCGGAGCGCACGTTCCAGTCGTCCTGGAAGAAGCCGGCCATGTACCAACTGCTGCGCTGGACGACGGGCGTCTCGCGTTGCGTGAGGTTGGTGGGCACGCCGAGCAGCATGGTGACGAGTCCGCTGCCGGTGTTGGCATTGCCGGGCAGCCCCGAGTAGCCTCGGCTGAAGGTGAGATCGCCGGAGATGGAGGGGCGGAAGATCTCGCGGTTGAGCGAAGGCCGCAGTTCGCCGCCGAATTTGAACGTATGGCGGTTCCGGATCCAGGAGGTGTTGCTGACGACCTGATGTTGGCGAATGGGGAACTGGCGGCGCTCATGGGTGCCGGAGCCGAGGGCGGCGAAGCCCGCGGCGGCAAAGCGCGGGAAGGCATCGTTGGGCAGGCCGTTGAGTCCGAGTTGCGTGGGCCAATCTCCGCCGAGGCCGCGGGCGTAGGCGTGATTGATGCGGTCGCCGAAGGTGTAGCGCAACTCGTGCAGCAGCGCCGGCGAGAAGATGTGTGTCCAGGTGCCGTACCAGAATTGCTGATGGCGGTCGGCATCGTTGGTGGGATCGGCGACGCGGTTCGGGTAGACGCTGACGCCGCGCGTATTGTCGCTGTTATAGAGGTAGCGCGCGGTGACTTTGTTATAGCTGTTGATGTTGTGATCGATCTTGACGATGTAGTTGTCGCGGGTGAGTGCGGTGACATCGTTGGCGCGGAAGTTGTTGGCTCCGGCGAGATCGTCGGGCGGGCGATTGGCCACGGGATAGAAGGGGAGCAGCTTGAGGGCAACGGGGTCCATACGGGCACGAGGGACGAGGTTGCCGGGAAGCGGATCGCGGACGACGGTGGTTCCCTCGGTGCGTCCGGTGGCCGGGTCATACATGGCGACCAGAACATTTCTGCCATTAAATGTTTGGGAGAAATCGCCGGACTTCTGGAGTTCGGTGGGAACGGTGAGGGTGCGGATGGAACCGTCGCGGCGGCGCGAACCTTCGTAGCTGACGAAGAAGAACGTGCGGTCGCGGCGCAGCGGGCCGCCGGCTGTGGCGCCGAAGACGTTGTAGCGCAGGGCCGGTTTGGAGCGTTCGCCATCGACGATGGGCGAGAAGTAATTGGGCGCGTCGAGCTTCTGATTGCGCAGGTACTCAAACAGGCTGCCCTTGATCTGGTTGGTGCCGGACTTGGTGTTGGCGATGACGACGCCGCTGGCCGAGCCGCCGTATTCGGCGGAGAAGCCGTTGGAGAGGATCTTCACTTCCTGGAGCGATTCGACGGGCGGGTCAGTGTCGATCTGGCCGACGCCGACGCGCATGTTCTGGCCGGTGCCGCCGTCGATGAACATGGTCTGGCTCTGGGTGCGTCCGCCGGCGAGGCTGAAGTTCGGCTTGCCGCCGCTTTCGTAATCGACGAAGACGGCGCCGCCGGTGATTTCGACGAGGTTCATGGCGCGGCGGTCGCCGAGGGGCATGTCCTCGATGGTTTGCGATTCGATCAACTGGCTGGCGTCAGAGGATCGTGTTTCGAGCAGGTCGGACTGGCCGGTGACGGTGACCGATTCGGTGACGTTGCCGATCTCGAGTGTGAATGGCAACTCGAGGGATTGTCCCGTCGTGAGCACGATGCCGTCGCGTTGCGCGCGGCGGAAGCCTTCGATGGAGGCCGAGACATTGTAGCTGCCGATGGGCAGCGAACGGAGGGAATAAAAGCCGGAGGCGTTGGTTTGGGTGGTGGTGCGCACGCCGCGCTCCACGCTGGTGGCAACGACTTCGACGTTGGGAATGACAGCGCCTTGCGAGTCGGAGACGACGCCGCTGATGGTCGCTTCAGGAGATTGGGCCGCTAGGAATGCGGGGAAAATGAATAGTAAGAACACACGAATGCTGGACATGGAATGGACCCCCAACAATTCATGCCTTCAGCATAGCTCAGGGGGGGTGTGGGGTGGCTATTAGCACGGCGTCGTAGGCGATGCCGTTGGCCACGGCTTTTCCATATGCGCCGAGACCTGCAACGTCTTTGGGCGGAGGGACCATGCGGGACCGTAGTGGCGAGAGATCGATCCAGCCCGTGACCTGGCCCGAATTGAGCTGAATGATGGCAATCCAATCCTCTTGCCAGATGTTGGCGTAGACCGCGCCGTTGATGTATTCGAGTTCGTTCAGCCATCGCATTCCTTCTCCGGCCTTGACAACGGCGATCAGCGCCTGCCACTG
>CALFYN010000117.1 GCA_937952345.1 uncultured Acidobacteriota bacterium | reverse complement strand
GGGCAGCCCGGTGATCCGCGTCGACACCATCGCCGCTCCCGGCTCCGTCCCCGATTTCGAATACACTGCCGCCGCCCGCCGCCTCGCCAATCTTTGGCATGACGCCGCCCGCATCGCCGCCCAAAGCAACGTCCGCATTGCTTGGGAGTTCGAACCCGGCTTCGTCTTCAACAAACCCTCCGAAGTCGTCGACATCTACGAGCGCGTCGGCCACCCCAACTTCCAGATCCTCTTCGATCTCTCCCATGCCTACCTCTGCGCCGTCGCCGGTGCCCGCCAGCAAGGCGAAATCGAAACCCTCCCCGGCGGCGTCAGCGAGTTCCTCTCCCTCCTCAGCGGCCGCATCGGCCACCTCCACCTCGTCGATACCGACGGCACCCTCTACGGCGAAGAAACCAGCATGCACTGCCCCTTCGGCGAAGGCCTCATCGACTTCGCTACCCTCGGCCCCCAACTCCGCTCCATCCCCGGACTCCAATGGTGGTGCGTCGATCTCGCCTTCCGCTCCGACCAGGACCGCGTCCTCAACTCCAGCCTCACCTTCGCCCGCCAGCTCGCGGGCTAGTGCTCTCCGCGGTACCATCAAAGAACAGGAGGCATTCCCTTTGAAGGCGCTGGAGTTCGAGAGCACGATGAAACCGGGCGGTCAGATCGTAATGCCGGCAAACTTGGCTGAAGAGATACCTCCCGGCGAGCCCTTGCGGGTCGTGGTGATGTGGGAGCCTTCCAGCGCGGAACAAGCTTGGCTTTCCGCGGCGAAGGAGCGGTTCGCGGCGGCGTATTGCCCCGAAGATGACGTGTATGAGCAGTTAGCGGACGATGCGCAGCTTCGCTGAAGTCGTACTGATCCGAATTCGCTTCCATCAGGCCGAAGGATCGAAATTGCGTCCAGCTTTGGTCGTCTTCGATGCTGGCGACGACGACTTTCTGGCGGCCCAATCACGTCCCGGGCCAGGTACTCCGAGTACGAGTGTGCCATTAGCCACTGGGAGCAAGCAGGTCTCAATGTCCCCTCGATCGTCCGATTGCACAAGATCACTGTTCTTTCGAAAACGGATATCGTCCGGTCTATCGGTGTAGTCTCGCCGTCGGATCGCTCTTCGATTGCCTCAATCCTGTGCGATTTGTTCTGCGTCGAGTCACAATAATCTGAGGGGCTGCAGTTTTCCAGCGGTGTCTACGGCAGCGCAAACGCAATCAACTCATCCGCGAACGTGTCGTTATACTTATTCCCGCCCCCCGACGCAATCACCACATACTGCTTCCCTGACTTCCCCGTATACGTCATCGGATTCGCATGCGCCGACGCCGGCAGCCGCGTCACCCACAGCTCCTTCCCCGTGTCCTTATCGAACGCCCGGAACCGGCTGTCATTCGTTGCCCCGATAAACAACACTCCACCCGCCGTCACCAGCGATCCGCCCAGATTCGACGTCCCCGTCGGCGCAATCCCTTTCGCCACCAGTTCATCGAACACGCCCAGCGTCACCCGCCACCGGAACTCGCCCTTGTCCACATCAATCGCCGTCAGATGCCCCCATGGCGGCTCCTGGCACGGATAGCGGTTCTCATCCCAGAACCGCCCATACGGCGGCCCCTGCGTGCGAAAAGGAATCACCGATCCCTCCGGCCGCGCAATATACCGCGGCATCATCCCGTTATCATGCGAGTTCACATACAGCGTCCGCGTCACCGGATCGAACGACGCCCCGCCCCAATTCGTACCCCCATTCGTCCCCGGAAACAGCACCGTCGGCTTCTCCCCCACCGGCGTGTAAATATCCGCGAACACCGCGTCCTTCGTGATCTTCTCGCAGAACTCCTTCGACCCGGGGATCTTCGTCAACTCCTCGCGCTTCATCGATTGCCTCGCAAACGGAGGCGGTTTCACCGGCACCGGCTGCGTCGGCGACGCCACCTCGCCAGGCATCGTCGATGCCGGCACCGGCTTCTCCACAATGTCGAAAATCGGCTTGCCCGTCTCGCGCTCGAACAGAAACGTGAACCCCATCTTCGTCACCTGAGCCACCGCCGGCACCATCCGCCCATCCTTGCGCACATCAATCAGCACAGGCTGCGCCGGCAGGTCGTAATCCCAGATGTTGTGGTGCACCGTCTGGAAATGCCACAGCCGTTTCCCCGTTGCCGCATCCAGCGCCACCAGCGAATCTCCGAACAGATTATTCCCCAGCCGGTCGCCACCCCAGAAATCGCTCGATGGCGACGTCAACGGCAGAAACACAATCCCCCGCTGCTGATCCACGCTCAGAATGGACCATGCGTTCGTCCCGCCGCGGTTCTTCCAGCTATCGCCCTTCCACGTATCATGCCCGAACTCCCCTGGCCGCGGCACCGTGTGAAAGCGCCACACCAGCTTCCCCGTCAACGCATCGAACGCCCGTACATCGCCGCTCGGACCCTGCGGCTCCCCATCCGTCACAATCGAACCGCAGATGATCATGTTCTTGTACACCGCCGGCGGCGACGTCATCCCCAGCGTCCCGCGCACGCCTTCCCCAATCATCCCTTCCCGCAAATTCACTTTCCCCCCACTGCCGAACGAAGGCACGGGCTCTCCGTTCTTCGCATCGATCGCGAACAACTCCCCATCCAACGTCCCGTAATACAGCCGCTTCTGCTTCCCATCCGTCCAGAACGCCACCCCCCGATGCAGAAACAGGTTCCGCCCCACCCGCCGGTCCAGCTTCGGATCGAACGCCCACAACTGCTTGCCGCTCTCCGCATCCAGCGCGATCAGCCGGTTGAACGGCGTCGGAAAGTACAGCACTCCATCCACCATCAGCGGCGTTGCTTCAAACGCGCTCCGCACCGGGAACGCCTTGCCGTCGCTCACATCGCCCGTCCGGAAGCGCCACGCCACTTGCAGCTTCCCTACGTTGCTCCGGTCAATCTGCTGCAGCTTCGAATATTTCTGTCCGCCCGAATCTCCCGCATAGTAACGCCAGTCCTGAGCACTGGCGAGCAGAGGAAGCAAAGGCAGCAGCAATCGCATCGGGTTCATCACGTTGTCGATTGTATAAGAAACCTGCCCCGTGCAGGCCGCGTCCACTGTGACAATGAACCAAGCCACACGATTGGGTCTGCTTGGCTGTTGTGCCTTTCTCTCCTATGCTCAAAGCCCGTATCCGCGGCATAACTTCAGTGTCGGTGCCGGCGCGGGCGTTCCCCGTGCCGATCTCGGCGCCGTCTTCGATCCCAAGGCCGGTCTCACCGTCAACTACGGCTACCGCTTCCATCGCAACTTCCAACTCGACTTCGGCCTCGACACCATCTTCGGCTCCGCCAACGTCCGCGACTTCGTCGATACCTTCGTCGGCTATCGCCGCATCCGCGACTTCCAGTACTTCTTGCCGCTCGGCGGACGCGCCATCCTCCCGCTCGCCCGCGGCCGCTTGCTGTTCTTCGGTGGCGGTGGAGGAGCCTACATGCGCTATCAGGAACAGATCAGCCAGCCCAATCAGTACATCCGCCTCGATTGCCCCGATTGCACCGCCCGCAGCGGTTGGGGCTACTACGCCACTGCCGGCTTCACCGTCTTCCTCGACAGCAACCGCCGCTTCCGCATCGGCGTTGCTCCAAAGGTCTACCGCGGACACACCGATGGCGGCCCGCTCGGCAGTGTGCCCGGCATCCGCACCCGCGATCACTGGGTCAACGTGATGGGAGAGTTCGGCGTCAGCTTCTAATCAGCCAACCCTCACGTTCCCCGCCGCCGCATACAGCCGTTCCACCGCGCCTCGCTCCATCCGCCGTTTCATTGCATCCACCGGATCCACCAGCGTCACCCGGCACCCCGCCGCCAGCCCCGCAATCTGCGGCAGATCCCCATACAGCAATCCATCCTTCAGCAGGCACGAAGCCCCATGCGTGTACCGGTCCGCCTCCGCCAGCGTCTTGTAACTCGCCAGCATGCGCTCCGCACGCAACGCCCGTATCCGCGGCTCAAACACCGCCGCCATCAATGTCCACAATGCCCCCGCACCGCGTCCCACCGCCTCCAGTTCCTTCACATCCGCCCGCGACATCGCGTATTGCACACCCCGCATCACGTCAAACACCCGCATCCCCAACAGCGGCCGGTCCACATACCAACCCAGATACGTCAGCGCCGTGTCCACATCGAATAAATGTCCGAACTCCGTCCCCCGATCCGATGCCGGCGGATGCGCCGGACGCGTCTCCCCCACCCCGCGCACATCCATCGCGATCACCACCCGGCCCTCGCGAGCCATCTTCTCCAACAGCCCGAACTCCATCCCCTCGGCCTGCTTCCCCCGCTCATCCACCCACAGCACCGCCGCTTTCGAAACATCCCGCCGCGCCGGCACAAACGCCCACACCGGCACATAAATCCCAGGCTCCGATAAAAACTCCAGCTTCTCGATCGTGTACCCCTTCCGCTCCGTCCGCACCAACTCCCGCACTCCCAAATCCCCGGCATACGCGGGCAGCCGCAACAACTCCCGCAATCGCTCCCGTGTCAATCCCGCCGGTGGCAACAGCGCCGCCTTCTCCCGCACCAGCGTAAAGATCGTCTTCCCCACTCCCGAATACCGCACGCTCCCCTTCGCCGTGCAGTACAACTGCTGTGCGCTCTCCACCTCGAACTCCGGCTCTTTGTCCGGTCCCGGCTTCCCATAAAACCACCGCGAAAACCATCGCGTCGTCGCAATCCGCAGCTTCGGAGTCCACGCATGCGGATCCGTCGCCTCTTCCGCCGCAAAGCGGTCCGCCGCCCCCAGCAACGCATACCGCGACCGTATCCGTTCCACCGCTTCGTTGAACCGCGGATAGTAATTCTCAATCAACACCAGCAGCGGCCGCGGAGCCACCGCCACCTGCATATCCACATGATCCACCCCCAACTTCGCCCCCGGAAACAGATTCTGCTCCACATCCGACGGCCCGATCCGCGCATTCGCCCCATACTCCACCGGCCACCGGTTCGCCGTCCCGCCCTGATTGATCACCGCCACCTTCACCCGCTCATCCAGCGCCGCGATAAACCGCGTCAGCGTCCCGCCCCCCGAATGCCCCGCGCATCCAATCCGCTCCCGGTCCACCTCGGGCCGTGTTAGCAGATAATCCACCGCCCGCATCCCGTCCCACACCCGGTAATGCGTCAAATCCTCCCCCACCAGAAATAGTAGATGTCCTACCATCGAGTGTTCCGTCGTCGCCCCGCCCACTTCCGTCACGTCCGTGTCCGGATTCCAATACTGCCGCCGCTCCCCCTGCCCGATCGGGTCAAACGCCAGTACCACAAACCCGCCCAGCGCCAGGTTGATATACGCCGATTGATACTCCGGATTCATCCGCGCATCGGCATAGTGCCCGCACGGCGAGATAATCCCCGGAAACGGTCCATTCCCTACAGTCGGAATATACAGGTTCCCCGTCACCCAGAAACCCGGCCGCGATTGGAACATCACGTTCTCCACGCGATATCCCTTGCGATCGAATTGCTTCACCGTCCGCGCTCCTAGCGGATTCCGCTCCGGCAACCCGTGGATCATCCCCCGCATCAACTCCCGCACCCGCCGGTTCCGAGCCTCCAACTCCGCCGCACTCGCAATCTTCGCCCGCTCCGCATCCCAATGCGCCGTGTGCCGGTTCACCTCCGCCGTCAGATGCCGCACCAGCATATCGTCATACTGTGCCCCGTAGCTCGCCGCCCCACGTGCCACCAGTGGAGCCATCGCCGTCAGCGCAAATTCCCGTCGCCGCATAATGCCTATCATTGTAGGCCAGCCAAGTGGGGCGGGACCCCTGTCCCGCGGCCAGCCCCCCGGCTGGCCTCTTTTGGTGCAGCCGGAGACAGATGTCTACTCAGGATCCGCGCTCTCTCCCGTCGCCACCTTCGCCACTTCCGTCACCACCGGAACCGCGGGAATCGCCGGAACAGGCTTCCGCTCCGGCACCACCATCGGAGGCGGCACCGGCCCCCCATGCAACACCTTCACCACATCCGGCACAATCAGTTTGAACACCGACACCGGCAGCGCGCTCGAGAAGCTGTACGTCCCCGCCTCTTCTCCCGGCACATACGCCACCACCGTTCCGAAATACTTGTCCCCCACAGTGAACACAAACGTCGCCGTCCGGTTCCTCGCCTTCCCCACCATGTAAAAGCTCTTGATCCGGTTATCACCAGTCCCCGTCTTCCCGGCCACCGGCAGAAATGCTCCCTCCGCGTCTTTCACCGAATGAAACGCCCGCCGCGCCGTACCGAACTGCACCACACCCAGCATCTCCTTATGCAACTGCCGCGCCACCTCCGGCGCAAACACCTGCTCCGGCTCCCTTTCCCCATGCACCACCCGCGTCTCAAACGGAGTCCCCTCCGCAAAACGCAACCGCTCCACGCGGTGCACGGGCAACCGTACGCCGTCATTCAGAATCACTCCCGCCAGTTCCGCCAGCGCCGCCGGCGTATCCCCCGAACTCCCGATCGCCGTCGCCAGCGATGGCACCAGCCGCTGGAATGGGAAGCCCTGCCGCTTCCACGACTCATGGATCAACTGAAATGCGTCCGCCTCCAGCACCGACCGGATGCGCAAATCCTTCCCCAGCTTCGACCGGCTCTTGAACAGCCACCGGTACACTTCCTGCCGCACCTGCCGGCTCGAATCCCGCACCAGCGTCCAACTCGCTTCCGCATTCTGCACCAGATACGCCACCAGCCACAGCTCCAGCGGATGCACTCCCGCCA
>CALFYN010000116.1 GCA_937952345.1 uncultured Acidobacteriota bacterium | reverse complement strand
TCATCTGGCGAGCGATGGCCTGTGCCACGAAGAACGTGCCGCGGAGGTTGGTTTCGAGAACGAGGTTCCAATCGTCCCATGTCACGTCGAGCGCCGGCTTGCGCACGTTGCAACCGGCGTTGTTGACGAGGATGTCGATCTTCGGATACGCCTTGGCGGCCTCTTCGGCGAACTGCTGGATGGACTCGTAGCTGCGCACGTCGAGGGCGATGGGATAGGCCTTGCGTCCAAGGGCTTCGATTTCGGCCTGGAAGGGCTTGCAGGATTCGACCGTGCGGCTGGTGATAATGAGGTCCGCGCCGGCTTTGGCGAGGGCGCGTCCGAAATACTGGCCGAGACCGCGGCTGGCGCCGGTGACAACAGCCACACGTCCGGTGAGGTCAAAGAATGGGGAACTCATGTTGCTATCTCCTCTTGTGCGGCCTAGGGCTGCAGGATCACTTTCATCAGGTTGGGTTCGTGGTTGTAGAGCCGGTTGAACCAGCTTGCCCCTTCGGCGAGCGGCGCCTTGGCGCTGATGAAGGGATCGACCTTGACGAGGCCACGGCTGAGCAGGTCGATGCAGGCGGGGTATTCGCCGCATGAGCCGCAGGTGCCTTGCAGGCGAATCTCGCGGGTTACCACAGCTTGCAGATTGAGATCGATCTTGGGGGTGATGTTTCCGATCAGCGTGACCGTGCCGCCTTTGCGAACCACGGCGATGGCGGTCTTGATGGGTTCGGTTGCGCCGACGGCTTCGAGCACGACATCGGCGCCGCGTCCGTCCGTGCGGGCGAGGATTTCGGCCACGACGTCGCAGTTCTTGGGATTGAAGCCTTCATCGGCGCCGAGTTCCTTGGCGAGGGCGAGCTTGGCGTCGTCAAGATCGACGGCGAAGACGCGGGTGCATCCGGCGACGCGGGCTGCCTGGATGGTGAGCAGGCCGATCATGCCGCTGCCAACGACGACGGCCGTGTCTCCCATTTCGATGGGGGTGACGTTGACGGCGTGCACGGCGACGGAGATGGGCTCAATCATTGCGGCGTGTTCAAAGGGCACGTTGTCCGGCAGGCGATAGAGAATGCGCTGGGGGACGGAGACGTATTCGGCGAAGGCCCCGTGGCGGCGGTATTCTCCGGTGGAGACGCCCAGCACCTGGCGGGCATCGCAGAGGTTGATCTCGCCACGCTTGCAGAAGTGGCATTTGCCGCAGGACACCATGGAATCGAAAGTGACGCGATCGCCGGGCTTCCATTCGGTGACGCCTGCGCCGACGGACTCAATGACGCCCGCTGCTTCGTGGCCCATGATGAGTGGCGGAACGCGGCGGCCGGTGGAGCCGTCGAGTCCGTGAATGTCGCTGCCGCAGATGCCGCAGGCGCGCACGCGGACCAGAACATCCTCGGGGCCGATGGCCGGCTCGGGCTGCTCGGAGTAATCGAGTTCCATGTACTGCTTAAGGAGTAGTGCTTTCATTGCTGATTTCGATTTTATCGCGCCAGCGAGGCGCGAATGATCTCCTCGTCGTTGCGGGCGATGATATGGCCGTTGGCATAGGCCGGGTGGGACCAGTTGACGAATTGTTTCTCGCGGCGATTGCCGGGATTGGAGGTGGGTTTGATGAGGAAGGCGCGGCTGATCTCTTCGTATCCTTGCGGAGTGAGGCGGGCGATGATGAGATCGCCGGAGTCGTTATTGAGGAAGTAGCGGTCCTTGTGTTTGACGATGAGGGCCGTGGCCCAGCGGGCCTTCACGCCTCCGGTGGCGGCGAAGGTTTCCCATATCCGCTCGCCGGTCTTGGCATTGAGGCAGCGCAGTTGGCCGTAGCTGTCGACGCCGTAGATGTAATCGCCATCGATGACCGGAGTACTGATGATGGAGTGCAGGCCGTCGGTGTTGATCTCGCTTTCGCTTTTGCCTTTCCAGGCGAGCGTTGCGGCAGGCTTCGCATTGTCGAGCGTGAGCATGAGCGGGCCGTTGTAGAAGGCGGTGAAGAAGAGGCGCAGTCCGCTGACGATGGGCGTGGATGGATTGAGGGCGAGGTTCACGCGCCAAGGGTGCTGCCAGTAGACGCGGCCCGTTTCGGGATCGAGAGAGGCGATGCCGGTGGAGTGCCATTGGATGACCTGCTGCCGGCCTCCCGCCAGGATGAGGATGGGCGGGCTGTAGCCGGGTTCGGAATCGCTATCGAGGGCGCGCCAGACTTCCTTGCCCGTCATTTTGTCGAGGGCGATCACCTTGCCGTTGTTGGCTCCACCGGTGAGGCAGATGAGGCGATTGCCTGCTACTAGCGGCGCGGCGGCCATGCCCCAGACGGGCACGTTGGTGCCGAAGTCCTTGACGTAATCCCGGCTCCAGAGAATCTCGCCGTTGGTGACGCGGAGACAGTGGAGCGCGCCCATGGCGCCGAGGACGTAGACGCGGTCGCCATCCACCGTAGGTGTGGCTCTGGGGCCGATGGCATAGGTGCCTTGCAGGCCGGTGTAGTTGGCGGGCCATTCGCGCGTCCAAAGCGTTTTGCCTGTCTTCTCGTCGAGCGCCAGGATGCGTTCGGTGCCGCGGTTGGTTTGCGCGGGCGTCCAGTCCAGGACGAAGACCCGGCCGCCGGCTACTGCCGGACCGGCGAAAGAACTGCGAACGGGGACTCGCCAGGTGACCTTCAGTCCGCCGGCGGGAAAGCGATCGA
>CALFYN010000115.1 GCA_937952345.1 uncultured Acidobacteriota bacterium | reverse complement strand
CCGGTGAATCCGATAACAGCCTTAGCGTGTTTCACTTACGTATCGGCCTAGACAAGCCAGTAAGCGATCGCTGCGCCGGCATAGGCGAGAAAACTCATGTAAGAAAATTGCAGAATTGGCCATTTCCACCCGCCGGTTTCGCGCCGGACAACCGCGAGTGTCGACATACACTGCATGGCGAAGGCGAAGAAAACAAGAAGAGCAACCGCGCCGCCGAGAGTGAGATCCTTTTGCAGCGCCTGCTGCAACCCTACGGAGTCCTCCGACGCTTCTCCTTCGATGCCGTAGATGGTGCCCAACGTGCCGACGATGACTTCTCGGGCGGCGAGAGATGTGATCAGTCCGATTCCGATCTTCCAGTTAAATCCCAAAGGTTGGATGAGAGGCTCCACCGTACGGCCCACCGTGCCGGCGACGCTGTCTTCGATGGCGGGGGGCTTCCCGTCTTTCAGAGGCAAATGGGCCAGCACCCACAGCAGCACGGCAACGGTGAGAATCACCGTGCCGGCGCGTTTGAGGAAGGCAAGGGCGCGGTCAAAAAGCCTAAGGCCGATGCCGCGGGGCGTGGGCCAGCGGTACGGCGGCATTTCGAGGAGGAATGGAGTACGGTCGCTTTTCAGGATGGAGGATTTCAGAGCGCGGGCGGTGGCCACGGCGGCCAGGAAACCAAGCAGATAGAGGCCGAGCATGGCCGCTGCGCGTGTTCCGAGGAACGGGCCAAGAAGAGGCTTTTCCGGGAGGAACGCGGCGATGATGAGGGTGTAGACGGGCAGCCTCGCCGAGCACGTCATGAACGGAGCAATGAGGATGGTGGCGATCCGGTCCCGCTTGTTTTCGATGGTGCGCGTAGCCATGATGGCGGGTACTGCGCAGGCATACGCGGAAAGCAGGGGGATGAACGATTTACCCTGGAGCCCCACTTTGGCCATGGTGCGATCGGCGATGAGCGCGGCCCGGGCCAGATAGCCCGAGTCTTCCAGGATCCCGATAAAGAGGAACAGAAGAAGGATCTGGGGCAGGAAGACAACCACGGAGCCGACGCCGCCCCACACGCCTTCGATGAGCAAGTCGCGCCACCAGGCATCGGGGAGATGAGTAGCAAGCCATGCGCCGGACGAGGCGATCATTGCCTCCACTCCGTTCATCAGCGGCTCGGCGCCGGTGAACATGACTTGAAAGACGATGACAACTAGGGCCATGAACACCAGAGGGCCGGCGATGGGGTGCAGGAACAATCCGTCCAGACGCCGCGTCCAGATGGGGGGCGCGGGAGGACGATATTCCGCATGCGTGCCGACTTTGGCCGACCATTGCCGGCAGCGCGGGACATCCTGAAGAACAGGGAGTTCGACCGGCTTGGGAACGGCGAACTGTCCTGCAAGAAAGTTGCGAACCGTGTCCACGCCTTCACCCCTGGCGGCGCTGACGAGCAGGACCGGGACGCCCAATTGGGAGGCCAGTTTTTCCGTGTCCACGGAGCCGCCGCGCGAAGCGAGATCGTCGGCCATGTTCAAAACGACGATGGTCGGTGTGCCGGTGGCGAGCACCGGAGCCGCCAGCATGAGGTGGCGGCCGAGGTTGGTCGAGTCCAGGATGAGCAGAATGGCGTCCGGTTTGCGAATGCCCTCGACTTCACCGAGCAGCGCATCCCGCGTGATGCGTTCGTCTTCAGTGCGGGGATCGAGGCTGTAGACGCCGGGGAGATCGATCAATTCTACTTCCACGCCATTGGGGAGGCGGGTGATGCCGGTGTGGTGTTCGACAGTAACACCGGGGAAATTAGCGACTTTCTGGCGCAGTCCGGTGAGGGCGTTAAAAAGGGTGGACTTGCCGGCGTTAGGAGGGCCTACGAGGGCCACTGTGCGGTGGTTGCCCGAGCGTGGCGCTTTGGAAGAAACTGGGGCGCAGTGTGCGTTGCCGCTCATGGGAGTGGCTTTACTTGCCGTGCCGGATCTTGACGTGCCGGGCGGTTTCCTTGCGCAAGGCGACTTCGGACCCGTCGACGCGGAACACGCGCGGACAGCCTCCCGGAGCGCAACGGCCGGCGGAAATGACATGCCCGGGAAGGAAACCCATTTCCATCAGGCGGCGGGACATGTCCTCGGGCAGATCGAGCTGGTCAAGAATGGCTTCCTCGCCTTCGCGCATCTCGGCAAGGGTACGGGAGAGCGACGGACGCCGGTGGTGCATCTTATTGAAACTGAGTTGCAGCACGATTTCAGTATGCCCCTGGGCGAGGGGGTTGTCAAGTTGGGGATGGGCAACGGGCTTGTGGCACGCACAGATATTGGAATGACCGGCAAGGACTGCAATCAGGCAGTCCCTACTACCCGCGGTGAGCGGTTCACGCCACGGAATTGTGATAGACTTCTCGCCAGCATCACTCTGGGAGGAGTGTATCCATGCGCAAGTCATTGATCGGGATCGGTGTTGCTGTCGCCGCGCTGGCCGTGGCCGGTACTGAGCCGAAGCAGAAAGAGTTCACCGCCATGCAGAAGCGGTGGTGGGCGTTTCAGCCGCTGGCAAAGCCGGCTGTGCCCGCGGTGAAGAACCAGGCTTGGGTGAAGAACGACATTGACGCCTTCATCCTGGCGAAGCTGGAGGCGAAGGGCCTTTCGCCGAACGCTCCGGCGGACAAGATCACTCTGTTGCGCCGTGCCTCGCTGGATCTGACGGGCCTTCCTCCCACGCCCGAACAGGTGCAGGCGTTTCTCACCGATGAATCGAAGGACGCATGGGCCAAGGCTGTGGACCGCCTGCTGGCCTCGGAACGCTATGGCGAGCGCTGGGCGCGGCACTGGCTGGATCTGGCCCGCTATGCCGATTCGGAAGGGTTCAAGGCCGACGAAACGCGGCCCAATATCTGGCGATATCGCGACTACGTGATTCGCTCCTTCAATGAAGATAAACCGTATGACCGCTTCGTGAAGGAGCAGATCGCCGGCGATGAGTTGTATCCGAACGATCCGCAGGCGCTGGTGGCGACGGGATTCAACCGGCATTTTCCGGATGAATCGAATGCGCGGAACATCATGCAGCGGCGGCAGGATGAGACGCTCAA
>CALFYN010000114.1 GCA_937952345.1 uncultured Acidobacteriota bacterium | reverse complement strand
GGAAGAGGCCATCCACTCCGGGATGAACAACATCATCATCGTCACGGGCCGCGGCAAGAGCGCCATTGAGGATCACTTCGATGTCAGCTTCGAACTCGAGCACCTGCTCGAAACGCGCGGCAAGCGCGATGTGCTGGCGCAGGTGCGGAACATCTCCGACATGATCGATGTTTCCTACGTCCGGCAGAAAGAGGCGCTCGGATTAGGACATGCCGTGCTGCGCGCCAAAGAGCTCATCGGGCCGGAATCGTTCGCCGTGGTTCTATCCGACGATGTCATCGACGCCGAGATTCCGTGCCTCCAGCAATTGCTCGAAATCCACCAGTTCTACGGATCCTCGGTAGTGGCGCTGATGGAAGTGGACGGGCCGGAGATTTCCTCCTATGGCGTGGTGGATGCCGACCCGATTTCGCATCCGGGCCTCGGGGATCATAGCCTGTACCGGATTCACAACCTGGTGGAAAAGCCGAAGAAAGAGGAGGCGCCGTCGAATCTGGCCATCATCGGGCGCTACATCCTCACGCCGGAAATTTTCCATTCGATCGAGGCCATCGCGCCCGGCTCCGGCGGCGAAATCCAGTTGACCGATTCCTTGAAGCACCTGCTGCGCAGCCGCCCCATCTATGGGCTGAAGTTCGAAGGAAAGCGCTACGATGCGGGAGACAAGCTCGGATTCCTCAAGGCGACAGTGGAATTCGCGCTCAAGCGGCATGACCTCGGCGGTCCCTTCCGCCAGTACTTGAAGTCGCTCTCACTCTAAGGAACATCCATGGCGATTCCGTTCGAACTCCCCTTGAAGGCCGGCGAAGCGGCGGCGCTGGCGGACCTCATTCTGCAAACGGTGGAAGGACGCAAGCTCACCGATGAGGTGCGCCAGCGGCTGGCCAACCGCGCAGCCGCCCTCAATCTCACTTCCATCGCACCCCACTTGGGCTCGCTGCAACACGATCCCACGCACCAGGCGGCATACTTCCTGGCCGTGGACGGCACGATGAGCGGCAAGACCGAAGCGCTTTTGCTCCGCTTTGCGCTGGCCAGCTCACCCACCAGTGCGCTGTTTCGGGACTCCTGCCTGATCGGACGGATGCGCCCGGAAAGCGGGAAGGAGATCGTGATCAACGCGATCCCGTTTTCCTCCTACGACGGCGAAGCGATCCGCATCTTCGTGAAAGACGTAGACAAAGCGTTCTTCCCGCGTCCGCAGGCATCGCAATCGGCCATCGCCGTCGGCAACCGCCATCCCGAAATCAGCCTGCCGGCGGCTTTTGCCGCGTTTCGCAGTATCTACAAGAAGTCCGGGATCAACCTCGCCTCCACGGTGCAGCTTTCGGCCACTCGCGAGATGACCGTCGATGACGTCATCGCCGCGCGCGACGGCGAGAATCCCGTGGCGGCGGGGCATACGCGCGTCAGCATCAAGCATCTCTACGAAGCGGGCCTGTGGGCCGCGATTCGCTCCGGCTGGCGCGAGGGCTACAATGCCGAAGCCGATCACTTCATCATCACCGGCGACAACGACGAAGCGATCGCCCGCAGCGTGGAAGCCACGAAGCTGGCGATCCAGCACGCCGCCGGCTACACGAAGTTCACCACCGACACTTCGCGTCTCTTTGAACTCGAGGCCGACATGCGCCACCCGCGCGCCTGGAGCGATGCGCAAGTGGAAAGCCGCTTCCGCCAGATTCTCACCGAAGAGGAAGGCGCTTGGGTATTGAACGAGTTCTCGCGGCCCTTCGCCACGGGCAACGCCACCTACGATTTCTCCACCGATGAGATCATGCGGCTGGCCGTGAAGTTCGCCCGCAGCCTGAAACTGAATGAGGAGCTGTACGATTACATCCGCATCGTGAAATCGCAGCAGCCGGGCGTGCGCGTGTTCGACTTCGAGCCGTCCATCGACGAAGCCGAGACACTGACGACCCCCAAAGAACTGCTGTTCTACATGCACTGGCTCAAGTCGCGCGGCCGCCCAGCGCAACTGGTGCCGCCGAACCTCGGCTTCAAGAAGCGCCAGGCTTACCCGGTGGCCATTGCCAGTTCTGACGAAGCCGGCGTCGGACTGCAGGATTACGTTGCCCACAAAATGTGGCCCGAATTGATGCCGCGCGTGGTTTCCGAGTATGGTGGCAAACCGCTCGAAGAATTCCGCGCCCGTGTTACGGAATTGGCTGCCGTGGCGCGCTTCTTTAACGGCACGCTCAGCATCCATTCCGGCAGCGGCAAGCAGGCGGAAGTGCTGGAACAGATCGCCCGCGCCACCAACGGCCGTTGGAATTACAAAATCTCCGGCGAGTTGCAATTGCAGTTGTTCGATGTGCTGTACGAACAGCCGGAGGATTCCCGCTGGCGCAAGCTCTATGAGCGCATGGTGGCACGCTGCAACGCCTTCGCGGCGAAGAACGCCTTTGGCGAAGAGAGTGAACTGGCGGAAAAATATCTGGCGATGGGCCGCGGCTCATACCTGGGCGAAGCACTGCGCGGGCGCGTCGATGGGAACCTGTTCCTGGTCTTCTGGCTCGGCAACGTCAATGGATCGCGCGATCTCGAAAGCCCCGACGGCGATCATCGCTTCTTCAAGGAAAAGCTGGATGAACTACCCGCGGATCTGCTGGCCGAAGTGCGCCGGCGCAATGCGGAGTATATCGTTTGGCTGGCGGATCAACTGCGCGGCTGACACCGCCGCCGCATGAGTCCAAGCATTGCCAGACCCGCAGCCGTCAGTCCCACCGCGGCTGGTTCCGGTACACCGGTGTCGGCTATTCCAGTCGCGCGAATCATGAAATCGGCGGTGATGGCCGTTTGCGTCGATGCCGCCGAACCAGCGAGATTCGCTGCATCCGGCGTGCCGGAAAACCAGCCGAAATGAAAACTGGGGCCGCCAACGTTCGGATCGCTGGCATCCTCCGAATCCAGGTTCGGGCCGAACACCGATGTGCCCGACGTTCCATTGGCAGCCAACCCCACGTAGAACCAACTTCCCGGCGCCAGCGTGATGGATGGGATGGCGAAATCGATGAATGTGCCGGTATCGGCTGACTGCACCGTTCCGGCGACTTGCCTCTGCAGCACACCATCGGCTGCCGCACCGTCGTTGTTGGGATCCGTGTAAAGCAGGATCGTAACGGCTGAACCGTTTGCCGGTAGCCCGTCACCGACCGGCGCGGCCCCAAACATAATAGAAACTGTGGTGATGGTTTCCATCCCAGCCTGTACGACGAAACCGTTCAGCCACACCGATGTGAGGGCGCCGAAATACCCACGGCCTAATCCGCCAGCGGAAACCGACCCATCGTCGATCTGGTAGACTCCCGCGGTGGCCAGTCCGGGTGCTACAGCCAGTACGGCGAGCAGCGCTGCATTTCGCATTGTCAGGCGTCGGAGCAATTCTTGCATATGCAACTAGTATAGAGGCGCAATGGAATCGCCAAGCCGATGGAGTGACAATGTTTACATGTGTGTCGTGCGCTTGATTACACGGCGGCGGCCATAGCCGCTACTTCGTCACCGACGAGGACCGGGATTTCCCGTGCTTCGGCCTGCTTCAGGAACGGGATGTGGACATCGAGAACGCCGTGGTGAAAGCGCGCTTTCATG
This sequence comes from uncultured Acidobacteriota bacterium, assembly GCA_937952345.1. Lineage (GTDB taxonomy): Bacteria > Acidobacteriota > Terriglobia > Bryobacterales > Bryobacteraceae > CADEFT01. Next base: position 3,836 of record CALFYN010000114.1, on the reverse strand, counting down.
CTGTCCAGTTTCAGTCCGGGCGGCAGCAGCACGGCCTTTTCAAAGCGCCCGTAGGTCAAGCCGTAGAACGTCACATCGCCGAACTGGTCCGGTTCTTTGCGCTCGCCTCGGATGGTGAGGCGGTTTCCCAAGACGGAAAGCTGAAAATCCTTTTCCATCACCGCAGGGAGAGAGAAGCGAAGGTTGAGCCCGTCTTCATCCCTTCCTTCGCCGACCGGAATCGGAAATGTCGCGTCTGAAGAGTCGTTGAGATAGTTCCAGCCGAACTGCGGATGGAATGGTTTCCAATTGGGGACTTCGTTGTAGTCGAGAAATGTTCTAAGCAATAGTGATCTCCTTTGTGATTTATTTTCAATACTTTAATTATAGCACCTCTTAAGAGTGGGTGTCTAGTGTTGGAGGAGCTTTTGCTGCGGGATGGCACGACGCACCACTTGCGGCAGGAGTACTTGTTAGGTTACTGTTGACATCATCCTCCAAAACCAAGTAAAGTGGAAAGGTTTGGCGAGTTGATTTCTTCTACTCCCAGCTACCACTCCGGCGAGTCGGAGTCCGGCTAGGGGTCGGCCCCGCTACCGCTCAGGACAAACGCGCCGAAAGCGATATGGGCCAGTCCGAAGTACCCTCGCGTGTTATGCAGCCCTTACAAGGGTTGCTCATCTTAACGATTACGTTTTCAAGCCGGTTAACCCGAATGCTGTAACCGCTCGGGTGTGTTTTGTGGCTGGCGGAAAAGACTTGTTCAAAGGCTCTTAGGAAAGGGAAAGCTCGTGCCCACGTTCAATCAGCTTGTGCGTAAGGGTCGGAAAGCGCCGCGGTTTAAGACTGCCAGTCCTGCGCTGCAATCCTGCCCGCAACGCCGCGGGGTTTGTACCCGCGTTTACACGACGACACCGAAAAAGCCCAATTCGGCGCTGCGTAAGGTCGCCCGTGTCCGTCTCACCAACGGGATTGAGGTCACTACCTACATCCCTGGTGTGGGCCACAATCTCCAGGAGCACTCGATCGTGCTCATCCGCGGCGGCCGTGTGAAAGATCTGCCCGGCGTGCGCTATCACGTGGTCCGCGGAACGCTCGATACGGCCGGCGTCGCCAACCGCAAGCAGAGCCGCTCGAAATACGGCGCAAAGCGGCCGAAGTCCTAAGGAGACAATGATTTATGCCTCGTCGTCGCAGAGCTGAAGTTCGTGAAATCCTGCCGGACGCGCTGTATAACTCCACCCTCGCCGAGAAGTTCATCAACTCGATGATGTGGGATGGGAAGAAGCAGACCTCCAGCCGCATCTTCTATGAAGCCATGGACAAGCTGCGGGACCGCTCCGGGGATGACCCGCTCAAGATCTTCAAAAAGGCGGTCGAGAACTGCAAGCCGGCCCTCGAAGTGAAAACCCGCCGCGTCGGTGGCGCCAACTACCAGGTGCCCGTCGAAGTGCCGCAGAATCGCCGCACCAGCCTGGCGATCCGCTGGATCCTCGGCAACGCCCGCAGCCGTCCGGACAAGGGCATGCCGGAAAAGCTCGCCAACGAAATCAACGATGCCGCCAACATGCGCGGCGGCGCTATTAAGAAGAAGGACGATGTCCACCGTATGGCGGAGGCCAACAAGGCCTTTGCTCACTATCGGTGGTAAGCGCGCGCACAGAATTTTTTATGCCACGCACCATACCACTTGAGAGAATGCGAAATATCGGCATCATGGCCCACATCGATGCCGGTAAAACAACCACGACGGAGCGCGTACTCTACTACACAGGTAAAACATACAAGATCGGAGAGGTCCACGAAGGCACCGCTGTCATGGACTGGATGGCGCAGGAGCAGGAGCGCGGAATTACGATCACTTCCGCCGCCACCACCGCCGCCTGGCGCGATATCCAGATCAACATCATTGACACCCCTGGCCACGTGGATTTCACCGCCGAAGTGGAGCGCAGTCTCCGCGTGCTCGATGGCGCGGTGGCAGTGTTCGACGCCGTGGCTGGCGTTCAGCCCCAATCGGAAACGGTCTGGCGGCAAGCGGATAAGTATCAAGTTCCCCGCATTTGCTTTATCAATAAGATGGATCGCATCGGCGCTGATTTCTATCACGCCGTGGATACCATCGTCGACCGCCTGAAGGCGAAGCCGGTGCCGATTCAATTGCCGGTGGGTGCCGAAGAAAAGTTCGTCGGTGTGGTGGATCTCATCGAGATGAGAGCGCGGATCTGGCGTGAGGAAACCCTGGGCGCCAAGTACGACGACACCGAAATCCCCGCCGATCTGCAAGCCAAGGCCGCCGAGTACCGCGAAAAGCTGATTGAAGCGGTTTCCGAGACGGACGATGAGCTGTTTACTAAATTTGTAGAAGGCCAGCCGATCAGCAACGCGGAATTGCGTTCCGGAATCCGCCGGGCCACCATCGCCCAGAAGATTTTCCCTGTCGTCTGCGGTTCCGCCTTCAAGAACAAAGGTGTGCAGAACCTGCTCGACGCCGTGGTCGATTTCCTGCCGTCGCCGGTGGAAATCCCTGCCATCAAAGGTACGGACGCCAACAAGCCGGACGTGGAAATCGAGCGCAAGTCCGACGACAACGAACCCTTTGCCGGGTTGGTGTTCAAGATCATGACGGACCCGTTCGTCGGGCAGTTGGCCTTCTTCCGCGTCTACTCGGGCAAGGTCAATTCCGGCGACACGGTCTATATTTCGAGCAAGGGCAAGCGTGAGCGCATCGGCCGTATCGTCCGCATGCATGCCAACAAGCGCGAAGAGGTCACCGAAGTCCTGGCCGGCGATATCGCCGCCGCCGTGGGCCTCAAGCAGGTGATCACGGGCGACACGATTTGCGACGAAAAGCACGCCGTGCTGCTCGAATCGATCGACTTCCCCGAGCCCGTCATTCAGCTTGCCATCGAGCCGAAGACGAAGCAGGACCAGGAAAAGCTCGGCATGGCTATAGGCAAACTGGCGCAGGAAGATCCCACACTGCGCGTTTCCGTGGATCACGAAACAGGCCAGACGATTCTCGCCGGAATGGGCGAGTTGCACCTGGAAATCATCGTGGACCGCATGCAGCGCGAATTCAGCGTCGGAGCCAACGTCGGCAAGCCGCAGGTGGCCTATCGCGAAACCATTCGCAAGCCCGCCGAAGCCGAAGGCCGCCACGTGCGCCAATCCGGTGGTAAGGGCCAGTACGGACACATCAAGATTCGGGTCCAGCCGCTCCCCACGGGCAGCGGGTTCGAGTTTGTCAACGAAATCGTGGGTGGCACGGTGCCGAAGGAATACATTCCCGCCGTGGAGAAAGGCATCGTCGAGGCACTCGAAGCGGGCATTCTCGCCGGCTACCCGATGTCCGACCTGAAGGTTTCGGCCTACGACGGCAGCTATCACGATGTCGATTCATCCGAAATGGCGTTCAAGATTGCCGGTTCGCTGGCCATCAAGTCCGCCGCGGCGAAGGCGAAAGCCGTCCTGCTCGAGCCCATCATGGCAGTCGAAGTCGTTGTCCCCGAAGAGTATATGGGCGACGTGATCGGCGATCTGAACTCACGCCGTGGACGCATCGAGGGGATGGAACTGCGCGGTACGTCGCAAATCATCAAATCCAGTGTGCCGTTGGCCGAAATGTTCGGTTACGCCACAGACCTGCGTTCCCGTACCCAGGGACGCGGCAGTTTCACTATGCACTTCGGGAAGTACGAAGAAGTGCCGAACGCCCTTGCCGAGGAAATCGTCAGCCGCGTGCAGGGCAAGGTTTCCAAGTAACAGCCTTTTCAGATTATTTGAGGAGAATTCGCGCTACATGGCCAAAGAGAAATTCGACCGTAGTAAGCCGCACGTAAACATCGGCACGATCG
>CALFYN010000113.1 GCA_937952345.1 uncultured Acidobacteriota bacterium | reverse complement strand
GTACGTGCCGTTTGCGATTACGGCTCCGGAGCCTCCAGAGGAGCCGTTCTTCGAAGCGCAGCGGATGGAGGTCATTTCGGCCGACCCCAAAAGCGCTGCCGCAAGGTATCGAGTCCTGTCGCAATCAAAGAACGCGGCACTACGGGCCGGAGCGTTGTTGCGTCTGGGGCGCTGCCTGCGCGCGCTGGGCCGCGAAACCGAAGCGCAACACACCTACCAGGCGTTGTCGCGGATCGAGCAGGTGCGGATTGCCGGCGTACCAGTGGCCCTTCTTGGATTGCATGAATTGAAGGATTGGACGCGGCTACGGCAGGAACTGGCAGCCGCACGATGGCAATTGACACGCGGGCAATTCTTGTTCTACTGGGAAGCGGCTGCCGGCACCGAGCCGGGAAACGTCAATTGGGCCGAGGCGGCCGCCGAAAGCTGGCGCACTTGGAAGGAATCGAGAGCCCCCCAAGGCGAGCGGCAGGTAGGCGCGGGCTTTCAATTGGTGTGGCGCGGCAATACAGGCTTGCTGTTCCTCACTGCGTCGATGGAGCAGGCAGCACGCGCCATGCTGCGGCCGGAACCTGGCAGCGGCAAGGAACAGGAGCGGCTCCTTTTGACGGGATTGGGAGCAGTGGCGTTGTTCCTGCTGTGCGGGACGTATTTCATCGCCAGGGCCATGCGGCGGGAAATCGAAGTGGCACGCTTGAAGCAGGATTTCGTCTCCGCCGTCTCTCATGAATTCCGTACGCCGCTCACCTCGATCCGGCAGTTCTCTGAGATCCTGCAATCGGGGCGCGCGCCGAGCGAGGAACGTAGCAAGCAGTATTACGCGGCACTGATCGAGCAGGCAGGCAAGTTACAGCGGCTGGTGGAAACACTGCTCAACTTCGGCAGTATGGAAAGCGGCGCCCGGCAGTATCGCATGCAGGCCGTGGATGTGGCGGAGGTCGTGGCGCAGGTGGCGGCGGAGTTCCCCCTTGCCGGCAGCGGACGCCGCATTGAATGCTCCGGAGCGTTCCTGTCCGTTCTAGCGGACCGCGAAGCGCTGGGGGTGGCTCTGCGCAACCTGCTCGACAATGCACTGAAGTATTCGCCCGGGCGGGAGGCGGTTTGGGTGACATGGCGGCGCGAAGGCAACCAGGCTGTCATCGACGTCCGCGATGAAGGAGCCGGCATTCCGCCTGAGGAACGGCATACGATCTTTCAGAAGTTCGTGCGCGGGAGCGCGGCGGCCGCGACGCATGCCGGTGGAAGCGGTGTCGGACTGGCCGTGGTGCGTCACATCGCCGAGGCTCACGGCGCAACGGTCGAAGTAGAGAGCAAGCCGGGCGTGGGCAGCACCTTCACGCTTGTGTTGCCGCTGGCAGGAGAAACGACATGACGAAGGTTCTCATTGTTGAGGATGACGCGGCGATTGCCATGGGCCTGGAAGACGACCTCGCCGCGGAAGGATACGCCGTGGAAGTGGTCGCCGATGGAGCCGTGGCCAGCCGCCGCGCGCGCGAAGGCGGAATCGATGTCATCCTGCTGGACGTGATGCTGCCGGGCAAGGACGGATTCACCCTCTGCCGCGAATGGCGCAAGGCCGGCATCGAAACTCCGATCCTGATGCTGACTGCGCGTGCCGAGCAGGCAGAGAAGGTCCTGGGCCTCGAATTAGGCGCCGATGACTACGTCACCAAACCATTCGGAACGCATGAACTGCGGGCTCGCATCAAGGCCCTGTTGCGGCGGGCCGCGCCGCGGGAGTCCAGGAGCAGGCTGGTGTTCCGCTTTGGCGATTGCGAACTGGATTTCGACCGCGGCGAATTGCGGAAAAGCGGTGCCACGGTTGAGTTGACGGCCATCGAATTCAAACTGCTGGAATGCTTCGTGGAAAGCCGGGGAAGGATACTCAGCCGGGCTCATTTGCTCTCGGCCGTATGGGGCGAAACAACCCACGTCAGCGAACGCGTGGTGGACAACCACATCCTCTATCTGCGGCGCAAGATTGAGGATGATCCCGCATCGCCGGCGTACCTGAAGAACGTACGCGGGCTGGGGTACCGTTTCGATGGCTGAATCAAACGGAAACAAAACATTGCGAGAGAGGGATCCAAATTTACGCCGCGTATCGTTGGGCTGAGGGCACAGAACATGAAACTCACTTTCTGGATGACAACGATGCTTGCGGCGCTGCTGATGGGACAAACCCCGCAGGAAGCGGAGAAACGGCTGCAGGCTGCGATACACAAGGAAACTGTCGAAGGGGACTTGCGGGGCGCGGTCGCGGCCTATCGCAAGGTGATTGCCGGAGCCGGGCCCAATCGCGCCGTAGCGGCGCAGGCGCAACTGCGGCTGGGGCTATGCTACGAGAAACTGGGCGCCGCCGATGCCACGAAGGTGTACCGGGAACTGCTGTCACGGTACGGGGATCAGAAAGACGTGGCGGCACAGGCGCAGGCACGGTTGTCCGCGCTGTCATCAGGAACCGGCGCCGCGCAACAGGGGGTCTCATTGCGCCTGCTCTGGGACAACGCGATCGACGTGTCAGGCAGGATCTCCGCCGACGGACGCTGGATGAGTTTCGTCGATTGGCCTTCCGGTGGCAACGTGGGCCTTCGCGATTTGCGCACCGGAGTCAACAAAACCGTGAACAAAGTGGGGGACTGGCCGGTTTCGAATACGGATGTGACGTGGACGGCCCTGTCCAACGACGGAAAACAGATCGCCTATCTGTTCCGCAATAACAAGACCGCTGGGAGAGGGCGGACATACGAGATCCGCGTTGTGGGGGCCGATGGGTCGAATGACAGGACCGTGTACAAAGGACAATCCGGAGAATACATGGAACCCGTTGCCTGGCTGATGGACAACCGCCGTATTGCGGTGATGCGCTACAAGGATGACGCGCCGCTGGAGCCGGGGCTGCTGTTTGTCGATGCGGCGGATGGGAAGGTTTCGATGCGCGTGAAGACCGTGTATGCCTGGCCTGCATTCTCACCGGACGGAAAGTGGTTCGCCTACAGTTCCACGCGGGAGAGCACAAAGCAATCCATCTTCATTGGGGCGGTAGAGGGAAGCGAGCCCCCGAAGGAGTTCCCCGCGCGTCCAGCAGGCGAGGGTGTCGGCGGCTGGTCTCCGGATGGGCGCTATTTGCTGGTTTCGAGTGGAGGGGATGGGTCGATAGGACACTGGCTGCGGCCCGTGGCGGACGGGCGCATTACCGGAGAAGCCATCCTGGTAAAGGGAGGAGTGCCCGACCGCGCATTCCCGTGGCTGGGGTTCACTGCGTCCGGCGGATTCGCATATGCCGTGAGGGACCGGCGTGTGAAGACTATGACCGCGAACGTCGACTTAGACCGAATGACGCTATCGGGAGCCCTGACCCCGTTTGAGGAAGTGCGTGGCGCTAGCTATGGCGCGTCCTGGTCGCCCGATGGGAAGAGGATGTTCTATCGCGTGCAGGATAGATTCGTGATCCGGGACGTATCCAGCGGAGCGGAGTACGCTGTCTTGCCACGAGGGAAGCGCATCGGGCAACGAGCGCAATGGGCGCCCTCGGGGAATGAAATCGTGCTGTTCCAAGAGGACGGATCGGAGACAGGATTCGTTCTGATGGATGCGCGTACGGGTGAACTCCGCCCGCTGGTGAAAGCGCGCGCGGACCGCAATAACGCGTATGCGATCTTCTCCCCGGATGGCCGGAGGCTTTATTTCAACGGTGGGCCGGGGATCGGGGTGAAAGACATGACTACGGGCGAAGTGCGAATCCTGCACGCGCAGGCCGCCAGGGCCCTGGCACTGTCTCCTGATGGGAGCAGGTTGGCGCTGAAGGCGTATAGCCAGCGCAAGATTCTGATTCTGGACATCGCAGCAGGAAAGGAGGTCAGCGTGATTTCCACGCCGAGGGAAGACAACGATTTCGGCCAGATTGCCTGGACGCAGGATGGAGCCGCATTGCTAGTGGAACTGTGGCGCGGCGGATGGTCGGCGAACGCGGCGCTGGCGCGCGTGCCGCTCGACGGCAACGCATGGAAGACGATGGATCTGGGAACATCGACGAACGGCTTTGCGGTAAGCCCCGACGGCAAGCAGATAGCTGTAACCCAGTCGAGAGAGCATTACCAGGTGTGGCTGATGGAGAACTTCCTGCCAAAGGCTCGCTGAGTTCAGTTCCGGTGCTGGGCGGGCGCCAGGAAGTTCTTCGACGCATCGTCCAGCACCAGCACCCAATCGCTACCAAAGCCCTCCGACGGGCACGTGAACTCGCGTGTCCCGCTGTTCGGAATCAGGCCGATTGCCGTGGATGTCCCCGTGCGCGGATTGAACCACGATGCCTTCAATTGAGCGCCGGAAATCTTGCCCAGGTTCACGGTGAACTTCCGTCCCTGCGCGCTGTAGAGGAATGCGTAGTCCGTGCCCCGCGTGGCGACGATGCGGTCCGCACCATCGAGCGCATCGGCCACCAGGGATTGGTCCGGGATGCGCGCAAAGTACGGCCGCGATTCGATCAGCCGCCGCAGGTACGGCATCTGCGCGGCGCCGGGGCGGTGGATCGCCTCGTCCCAATAGAACAACGGCCCGTTCACCGGCTTGCGGTTCGCGGCGTACATCTGCCACACCGAGTGATTGCCGTAGGTGTGCCCGCAACTGCCCGAGAACACCGACCAATAGGCGCGCTGCCGCACGTGCGCATCGAACGAGTAGCCGAAGTCGCGCGCACGGAACGCGAGCGGGTGATCTTCGTAGAGCGGTTCCCCGTCGAGCACCGGCTTCACGGGTTGGCGTGCATAGTCCTTGGCGATACGTTCCCAGGACATTACCTTCTCCGCCAGCCCGTGGCCCGTCTGGTGCATGTTGAAGTCGAGCCAGGCATCGTCGTGAAACCATGTGGACGATGTCTCGGCCCCGCGCGGATGGAAACTCATCAACACCGCGCCGTAGTCTTCCTTACCGGAAACCCCGATGGCGATGCCCTTCGCCAGCGCCCGCCAGGTTGCTTCGAAGCCGGTAGGGGTGCGGTCGCCGCCCAGAATCCAGATGATGCCTTTCCGCCCGTAGCGCTTGCCGAGAAACTCGCCGTAGGCTTGTGCGTTGGCCGGCGTCAGCAACGAGCGGTCGTTGCGCCCGTTGTTGTTGACCCATCGCCCCCAGCTTGGCAGCAAAGCGATGTAGAGCCCGCGGGAGTTCGCTTGGTCGATGATGTAGTCCACGTGGTCCCAGTATCCGTAGCCGCCGGGAGTGATGGCAGGGCGCGTGGGATCTTCGTCGATGAGCGGAAGCTTGCCGTAGGGATTGGGATCGGTCACGCCGTCCAGTTCGGCCAATGCCACAGCCTGTATGGCCGTGTAGCCCTGCGCCGCGCGTTTGGTTAAATAGGCCGTGGCCTGATCACGATCCAGGCGATGCAGCAACTCCCAGGCCGTGTCGGCGAGATAGAAGAATGGCTTTCCGTCCGCCGTCATGAGGAAACGCTGATTGGGGCTGACGGTGAGCTTGGGAAGCGGTTGGATCTGCGCCGGCAGTGTCAGCGCGCAGACTATGGCGATGAAGAACCTCATAGCGTTCTATTGTGGCGCAGCAGGCCGCCGCCGTGATAATGCTGGTGCATGCAAAGACGTGCATTCCTGGCGAGCCTTCCCGGCGCAAGCCTGCTGGCGCAAGGGCGCAGGCCGAACATCCTGTTCATCACGGCGGATGATCTGGGCCTCCAACTGAATTGCTATGGCGAGAAGCGGATTCGTACGCCGCACATGGACAAGTTAGCGGCTTCGGGAGTGCGGTTTCAGACGGCATACGTGGCGCAAGCATCCTGCAGCCCATCACGCAGCGCCATGTTCACGGGCCTGTATCCGCATGGCAACGGGCAGTATGGATTGGCCAACACCGGCTTCTCGCTACACGAGCATCTGCGGGACAAGACGATCCCCGCGATACTGAAGGAGCATGGCGGATACCGCACGGGCATCATCGGCAAGCTGCATGTGGAACCGGAGAAGAGCTTCCCATGGGACATGCGCGCCACCGACAACGCCGCCACGCGGCGCGTGCGCACCATCGCCCCGAAGGCCGAGGAGTTCATGAAGAGCTCAGGTGAGACGCCCTTCTTCCTCATGGTGAACTATTCCGATCCGCACGCCTTCCGCGACGCGGAAAAGCCGGGAGGCTGGTTCTTCCCGCCGCAGGTGGACGGGCTGCCGGAGCAGCCGGTGCCGCCTTCGAAGGAGACGCTCTTCGACTTCCAGCAAGTGGATTCGCCGGCCGAGCGCGAGCGGACCGCGAACTATCTGAATGCGATCGTCCGGCTCGACACGGGCATCGGATTGCTGATGGATGCGCTGGAGCGCACGGGCAAGGCCGGCAATACGGTGGTGGTGTTCTGCGGCGATCACGGGCCGCCGTTTGCGCGGGGCAAGACCACGGTGTATGAATCGGGGTTGCGCATACCCTTCTTTCTCCGTTGGCCGGGCGTGACGAAGCCCGGGCAGGTGAGCACGAAGTTTGTATCCACGGTGGATGTGCTACCCACCGTGCTCGATGCCGCCGGACTGCGCTCCTCTATCCCGCTGCATGGCATGTCGTTGCGGCAGGCGGTATCGGGCGGCAAGTGGCGCGAGTATCTCGCCGCCGAGTTCCACTGCCATGGCAACCGGCCGTTCTATCCACGCCGGGCGATGCGCGACACGCGCTACAAGCTTATCCACAACGTGCTGGCCGGGAAGGCGAAACCCTCGACGGGTATCGATGGGGATTTCGCCTTTGCCATTTCGCGCGAGGCCCGCTATGAGGGAACGGCCACGCGCAAAGCCTTCGATACGTTTTCCGACCCGCCGGAGTTCGAACTATACGATCTCCAGACAGACCCGGTGGAGTTCGTGAACCTGGCCGGGAAGCCGGAACATGCGGCGGTGGAGAAGCGAATGAAATCGGCATTGCTCCAGTGGCGCAAGGAGTCCGGAGACCCGTTTCTGGACATGGCCTTCCTGCAACGGGTGTCCAAGATGGCGGGCGCAAAGCAGCCTTGAGCGCAAGCCTACCGTTGGAGTCGGAAGGCTGGACCGCCTCCGCTGCGCACCTCGGTCAACTGGCAGGATCCATCCGATTCGCACCGGAAAATGAAGCCGGACTTTGTCAAGTTTGGAGCGTCCACGCGGACGACGGGGACGAGCACCTGGTGGCCATCGTTGTTCTGAAGGTAGATGCGATACACGCCGCCGGGAGTCAATTCGGTGCGGACACGGTACTCACCGGCGGCCAGGCGCGAGTCGCCGGCGGTGAAGCTGAATGGGGCGTACATGGTTGTTTCGGCGGTAGTGGAAGGGCATGCCAGGGGTGCGGCCAACAGGCCTAACGCGACGATGATTCGTTTCAATGTATTGTTGTCTCCTCTACACAAATCGCGCAATCGGAAGAGGAAAAAGCTCATCGGGGCAAGGTACAATGAAGAGATATGGTAAGCGTGTTTTCAACAGCCCTTCTGGGCGCGGTACTCGGGTTTCTTGGCCGCGGCATGATGCCTTCCAACGACAAAGGTGGCGTCATCACGACCGCTTGTGTCGGACTGTGCGGCGCCAGCATGACGGCCTCGCTCGGATGGCTGATGGACTTCTGGGGCATCGGATCCGTGACCGGCTACGGCGCGGCGGTAGCGGGCGCGGTGGTGTTGCTGATCGTCTACCGGATCTTTTCGGGATTGAAGATCGAAGCCTAATTCTTCGACTTCGATTTTGCGGTGGCGGTGGTGGAGAACGTGCTGAGTTGCTCCACATCGACACCCTTGGCTGTATTGCCGGACAGCGTGTCCGTCTTCATGCGTCCCACTTGAAACACGGCTACCGTCCAGGCGCCGTTCTTGTTTCGGGCGACGCTCTGCTCGGCTTCCTTCTCTTCGCCGTCGTTCGTGGTGTAGCGCAGCTTCACCTTGTAGCCGGCAGTGCCCTCATCGGTGGTCTTCACAAAGACCATGAAACCCTGTTCCTCGGCGGGAGGACAGACAATGGGAAAGCCTGTGCCGATGGGCAGAGCCTGTCCGGGCTCGCAGGGGATCCCCAACGGAGCCACGCGCGTGGTGACAGGCGATTCCTCCTGGGCAACGGCCGCAACGGCGGCAAGCGTCAACAATAGCGCAATCTTGTGCATACTCATGTATTGAACCCGTTCCTGGCGGATTCGTTTCAAACCTCTCACAGACTCTTTCCTATTGTCTCTCAACGGACGGCCGGAGAGGGGCCCGGCATTGGAGCACCGATTGCTCAATGGAAGCCGGAGGTGAACAATGAAGGTACTGTTCGCCGTCGACGGTTCCGTGGAGTCCGCCGATGCCATGCGCGGTGCGCTCCGGTTCCTGAACCGCAACGATACACAGGCTGATGTTGTTTGTGTTGCGCCGGAGTATCTTCCGGCGATGACGGGATGGGATGAGGGGAGGCTGCGGGACCGCTACCGGCACCGCATTCTGACGGAGACGCAGCGGATCCTTACCGAGGCGAAAGAGCTGCTGCAATCGCTTGGGATGGAAGCGAGAACACTGCCGGAGACGGGTCCGCCTGGGGGCACGATCGTGCGTCTGGCCTCCGAGTATGACGTGGTGGTTGTAGGTTCCAGCAGCGAAAGGGATGTCCGGCATTGCGGATTAGGGCCGGTGGCCAGCCATGTGGCGCACCATGCTCCATGCAGCGTGCTGGTTGGACGGCGGACCGCGGGAAGCGCGGGGACCAACGGATTCCGTGTACTTGTGCCGCTGGACGGGTCAACCGCTTCGCTTCGCGCGGTGGATACACTGGCTTCCCTGGTGAATTGGCAAGACGCCGAGGTGACGCTGCTGCATGTGCTGGAGACGCCCTGGCTGCACCTCGGCCTGGAGCAGGACTGGTTCGGGTTTGAAGAAGCCGAACTACCCGAGGACGATTCGGCCGTACCTTGGCAGCGATTCTTGCGCGAGCAGGCGGAACGGCTTCTCGAACGGGGCCGCGACCGGCTGCGCGAGCACCATCCATCGGTGGAGCGAAAGATTGCCGAAGGGATCCCCGCGAATGAGATTCTCGGCGAGGTTGAGCAGGGCAACTACGATCTGGTTGTGGTGGGGGCAACCGGCGCCAGCGATCTGAAGCATCAGTTGTTGGGCAGCGTATCCTCGCGGCTGGCTTGGCATGCGCCGTGCTCGGTTCTGATTGTCAGATCCAAGGAGTAGGCAACATGGTTCTCCCAATCCAAATCACGTTCCGCAACTTCGAAGCGCCGGAAGAACTGTATGCGTACATACGCGAGCAGGCCAGCCGGTTGGAGCGATACTACAAACGGATCACAAGCTGCCGGGTGATGATGGAAACCGCCGATGGCCGGAAACGAGGCAAGATCTACCACGTCCGGATCGATCTGGGATTGCCGGAAGGGGAATTGCTGGTGGAATCCGCGCCGAGTCTTCGCGCAGGGCTACAGGACGTCCAGGGTGAGGCGATGACCAAGAAATCGGAACTGGGCCGTGAGCACCGCAACCCGCGGCGGGCGATTCTGGATGCGTTCCGCGAAATGCGGCGGCGCTTGCAGGATTTCGGGCGGAAGCAGCGCGGCGATGTGAAACTGCGGCAAGTGCCATTGGCCGCAGGCAAGGTGGCGGCTCTTTTCGAAGACGAAGGATATGGCTTCCTGGAGACGGCAGGCGGGAGGCGAGTGTACTTCCATCGCGAGTCCGTGCGGGACGGGCGGTTCCCCCTGCTACGGCTGGGGACGGAAGTGAAGTTCTGCGAGGAAGAGGGGGAAAAGGGCCCACAGGCAACCACGGTGAAGATCGCGCATCCGCGGAAGCAGAGCAAGATCGCCGCCGGGGTTGTTCCCGTATCGATCCGGCCGGGCCAGGGGTGAAGCCGGCTTGGCACTCGGATTGCCCATCAAACAGTGCCATGCCGGCTCTTGAAGAACACGTCACAGCGGCGGAGGCGGATGCCGGATCGCCGCAAATGTGGGAACTCGATATTTTTCCCTTGCGCGAAGCGGTACTATTCCCCAGCGCGGTGTTGCCACTGACGGTGGGGCGAAGGGTCTACGCCGATCTGGCGCTCCGTCTCGGCGAAGGCGCACGGGTTGGTGTGTTTGCCCAGACGGGGGTGAGTGAGGATCCGCCCACGCCCGAACAGTTGAGCCGCGTCGGCACGCTTGCGGTGATTGAGCGGATCCTGCGGACGGCCGACAACAGCATTGTGATGTTCTGCCAGGGACTGAAGCGGATCGGCGCGGGCGAGTATGAGCCTACATCACCCACGCTGAAAGCCCAGGTGGAAGAGTTGCACGAAGTCCCTCCCGCGGTGACACCGGAGTTCGAAGCGCTGGTGCAGAACGTCGTGCAACTTTACCGCAACGTGATTGGCAGTACGCCGGATGTATCCGACGAACTGCAACTGATGGCAGCCAACATCCCCGATCCGGCAAAGCTGGCCGACTTCGTGTCGGCGACGGTGCCGGGGCTGGCGTTCGCCGAGCGGCAACAACTGCTGGAGCAACTGGACGTCGAGGCAAGGCTGGATCAGTTGAACAAGCTGCTGGAGCGCGAGGTAGACCGCATCAAGCTGCGCATGAAGATCCATTCGGAAGCGCAGGGACAACTTTCACGCACACAGCGCGAGGTGTACCTGCGTGAGCATTTGCGGGCGATTCAGAAAGAGCTGGGGGAACTGGACGAAACCCAGAAAGACATTGAGAGCCTGAAGACGCGGATGGATGCGGCAGGCATGCCCGATCCGGTGAAGGCGGAGGTAGCGAAGGATCTGGAACGGCTGAGCCACCTTTCGCCGTTGTCACCGGAGCACGGGATGGTGCGGGCGTATCTTGATTGGATGATCAGCCTGCCGTGGGCCGTGTCGTGTGCGCAACCTGTTGATATCCGCGCCGCGGCGAGAATCCTGGACGAAGACCACTACGGGCTGGAGAAGGTGAAAGACCGCATTCTGGACTACCTGGCCGTGCTGCAGTTGCGGCCCTCGCTGAAGGGGCCGATTTTGTGTTTCACGGGCGCACCAGGAGTGGGAAAGACATCGCTGGGCCGATCGATTGCGCGGGCCCTGGGCCGCAAGTTCACCAGGCTTTCGCTGGGCGGCATGCATGATGAGGCGGAGATTCGCGGACACCGGCGCACCTACATCGGCGCTTTGCCGGGCCAGATCATACAGGGAATCCGCCGCGCCGGGGCGAACGATCCGGTGTTCATGCTGGATGAGGTGGACAAACTGGGGAAGGACTTTCACGGAGATCCCGCGTCGGCGTTATTGGAAGTGCTGGATCCGGAGCAGAACTTTTCGTTTCGCGACAACTATCTGGATGTGCCGTTCGATTTGTCGAAGGTGCTGTTCATCACCACGGCCAATCAATTGGACTCCGTGCCAGAGGCGTTGCGTGACCGCATGGAAGTGATCGCGCTGCAGGGCTACAGTGAGGACGAGAAGCGGATGATCGCGATTCGCTACCTGATTCCGCGGCAGATTCGGGAAAACGGCCTCGATGGGGCGGGGATTGCTTTCACGGATGAGGCGATCTTCCACATCGTCAGCCATTACACGCGCGAAGCGGGCGTGCGGCAACTGGAGCGGAACATTGGCAATGTGTGCCGGAAGCAAGCGCGGCGTGTCGCGGCGGGAACCAGTTCGCCGCTGGAGGTGACGCGGCAAGTGGTGGAGGAACTGCTGGGTGCGCCGCCGTTTCGCACGGAATCGGAAGTGGCGGAGCGCAGCAGGCGGCCAGGTGTGGCGGTGGGGCTTGCCTGGACCCCCGTGGGCGGCGATGTCTTGTTTGTTGAGGCAGGGCGGATTCCGGGCGGCACGAAGGGATTGATCATGACCGGACAGTTAGGCAATGTGATGCAGGAGTCGGTGCAGGCGGCGCTGACCTGGGTCCGGTCGAGTGCGATGAAGTACGGCATTGATCCCGATAGCTTCCAGACCGCCGATATTCATGTGCATGTGCCATCGGGGGCGGTGCCAAAGGATGGCCCGTCAGCCGGCATCACAATTGCGGCGGCGTTAGTTTCGTCGATGACGGGACGGCCTCTGCGGCAGCAATGGGCGATGACGGGAGAGATCACGCTGACCGGGTTGGTGCTTCCCGTGGGGGCGATCAAGGAAAAGGTGCTGGCCGCCAAGCGCAGTGCCATCCGGGACGTGATTCTGCCGTTTGAAAACGAGGTCAACGTAAAGGAAGATCTCAAGTCCATCCCGCTGGGCGAGTTGCAGATCCACTACGTGCGGACGATGGAAGAGGTGATGGCGCTGGTGTTGTCACCGCCCTCGGGGATGTGACGGAGAGCAAACCATGACCGCCGAAGCGGAACGGCTCAGCGAGATCCGGCGAGGCAAGCCGTGGCGCAAGTGGGGTCCCTATGTGAGCGAACGCGCGTGGGGAACGGTGCGGGAGGACTATTCCGCGTCCGCGACGCCGTGGCAATATCTGCCTCACGACCATGCCCGTTCGAAGGCGTACCGTTGGGGTGAAGACGGGCTGGCCGGATTCTGTGACCGCGATCAGTTGCTCTGTTTCTCCGTTGCGCTGTGGAATGGCCGCGATCCGATTCTGAAGGAGCGGCTGTTCGGACTGGATGGCCGCGAGGGGAATCACGGGGAGGACGTAAAAGAGTACTACTACTATCTCGACGCGACGCCGACGTATTCCTACGCCAAGTATCTCTACAAGTACCCGCAAGCAGAGTTCCCCTACGCAACGCTGGTTGCGGAGAACCAACGACGTGGCCGCAAGGCGCCGGAATACGAACTGGCCGACACCGGGGTGTTCGCGGACAACCGCTATTTCGATGTGTTTGTGGAATACGCCAAGAGCAATGTGGAGGAGATCCTCATCCGAATCACCGTTGTGAACCGGGCCGCGCAGGATGCGGAGTTGGAGGTGCTGCCAACACTCTGGTTCCGGAACACGTGGTCGTGGGGATGGGATGACCGCAAGCCGGTGCTGAGCGCGGCGGAGGCTCCCGCGGGAATGCAGGCGATTCGTGCCGAACACTGTCATCTGGGGGATCGCTGGCTGGTGGGCGAAGGCGGTGCGGAGCTATTGTTCACGGACAACGAGACGAACAGTCCGCGGCTGTATGGGGTTCCGAACTCCGGCTTTGTCAAGGACGGCATCCATGATTACGTGGTCCATGGAATGGCATCGGCGGTCAATGGGGAGCGGACCGGCACGAAAGCCGCCCTGCGATACAGACTCTCCTTGGGCGCGGGGGAATCGCGCACGCTACGTTTGCGGTTGACGCGTGTAGAGCCGGAAGCCGCATCATTCGCTGATTTCGATGCCACCTTCGCGGCTCGCCGGAGTGAGGCAGACGAGTTTTACGAGACGGTGCATCGTTCGACGATGACGGAAGACGAACGGCGGGTACAACGCCAGGCGCTGGCGGGAATGCTGTGGAGCAAGCAGTTCTACTACTTTCACGTGAACCGCTGGCTGCGAGGGGATCTGGCCTTCGCCCGTCCTCCCGAATCGCGCAGGCATGGACGCAACAAAGAGTGGACGCACCTGCGCAACTCCGATGTTCTTTCCGTACCCGACAAGTGGGAGTTCCCGTGGTATGCCTGCTGGGATCTGGCGTTTCATGCCGTGACGTATGCGTTGATGGACCCAGACTTTGCCAAGGATCAACTGCTTCTACTGTTGCGGGAGTGGTACATGCACCCGAACGGGCAATTGCCGGCCTGCGAATGGAACTTCTCGGATGTGAATGCTCCGGTGCACGCGTGGGCGGTTCTGCGTGT
>CALFYN010000112.1 GCA_937952345.1 uncultured Acidobacteriota bacterium | reverse complement strand
TGTCATCCGGCGCCGCTCTACACCAGCAACAAACTCATGCCGGTGGATGGCTTCACGGTGCCCGAAGAGCACAAGAAGCGGTTTGCCGTTCATGAACGCCGCGTGGGTACCGACCCGCGCTATGCCCTTTATTCGAAGAAGGGCACGGGTTACTACAAGGTGCCATCCCTCAAAGGGGTGTGGTATCGCGGACCATTCGAACATGGCGGCGGTGCGGCAACATTAGAAGAGTGGTTCGATGCCAAACGGCTGGCCAGCACCCCGGGGCACAAGTTCGGTTTGGATTTGAAGCCGCCTGAGAAAGCGGCTCTGATTGCCTTCCTGAAGACGCTCTGATGTCAGCGGCCCGCGCCGCGCACCAGGTGCAGGCCACGGGCGATCTTTTCCGTCTCCGCCGCGGCGGTGTGCCGGGGAAGGTAAATCCGCACCAGGGTGCCTCCGCTGGGGACACTGTGCACCACAACGTTGCCGCCGCTCTGCCGCACGAAACCATAGACCGCGGATAGGCCCAGCCCGGCGCCCTTCACCCGCTTGGTGGTGAAGAAGGGCTCGAAGAGATGCTGCCGCGCGGCGGCGTCAAGTCCAAGTCCGCTGTCCGTTACCGTCAACACCACATACTGCCCTTCGGGCAGGTGCGCCTGGCGCCGGGCCTCCGACTCCTCCATGTTGACGTTGGTGGTTTCGAAGGTGAGCTTCCCGCCGTCCGGCATCGCGTCGCGGGCATTGACCGCCAGATTGAGAATGACCTGTTCCATCCAGTTGCGGTCGGCGTGCACTGGCCACAGCTCCAGATCGAGGATGTTAGAGATCGTAATCCGGTCACCCAAGAGGATAGCCAGCATCTCCTTCATTTCATGGATCAACTGGTTCAGGGAAAACGCCGACGGGCGGAGAACCTGCCGCTGGCTGAACGCGAGCAGTTGCGAGGTCAGAGCCGCGCCGCGCTCGCCGGCTTTCTTGATTTCCTCCACGTCGCGCCGTGCCGGGCTGGACTCCTCGATCGTGTGCAGCACCAATTCGCTGTAGCCGTTGATGGAGGTGAGCAGGTCGTTGAATTGTTGGGCGATGCCGCCGGCCAGGCGTTCCACGGCTTCCATCGTGGCCGAGCGTGCCGCTTCCGGGCGGTCCACCACCGGGAACGCGGCAACCACGGCGTGCTCCGGGGTGGCGTTGCCCGCACGCAGCGGCGCAATTGCCAGCGTCACGGAAACGGGTTCACCGGACAGGCTGAGCCAGGAACAATCGATGCGCCGCGTCTCGCCGGCGCTGATGATCTCTGCGATCAGATGGCGGGTTTGCGGCCACTCGCCGGGAGCAAGCAGCAGTTCCCAATAGTGCCGTCCAAAGGGATCAGCGTGCCCCGTGATTTGCTCGAACGCGCGGTTGTGGCGGGTGATCTTGCCGTCCTTGTAAAGCACCAGCAGCGGTGCGGCAACCGATTGCAGCATGCCGTCCAGAAACTGCAGTTCGCGGGCATTGCGTTGGGAGTCATGAACGTCGGAGAGATCGCGGGCCACGATGTGGTACCGCCGCGGCCCCGAAACGGAAACCTCGGTCAGCAGCAGATCCAGCGGAACGTAGGTTCCGTTCTTGCGCTGGCCGGTGACTTCCACCCCGATGCCGTTGGGAGTCTTGCGCGCCGCAACCAGCGTGGAGGTGGGCACCAGACCGTCAGGGCCGGCAGCGAGCGCGGGGATGATGTTGCCCACCGGCAGTCCCGGAAGAGTATCTTCCTCGTGCTCGAAGAGCCTGGCGGCCACCGAGTTGGCACTGAGGATCTTGCCGCCGGCATCGAAGGCGAGCATCGCGGTCACGGAACTCGATTCGATCTCCTGCAGCGTGGAGTGCTGCTGCTCGCGCTCGAGGCGGAACCGGCGCGACAGAATGAGGTACAACCCGACGGCAGGGAGGAGGGTGGCGAAGGCAATCAACAACGCGAGCGGAAAGACGAAGTCCATGATCCTGTAATTGGACTTTATCAAGTACTAAGGTTTTGATCCAGCTGCCATCTAAGAGAAAAGTACTATTCCCCTTTCGGTACTTCGTCGCGCTGGAGCTTGCGCTGCTGCTGGAGGCCTGTCATTACTGCGCCAATCAGGTCTTTGGCATCAATGATGCACTTCTGGACGATTTGCACATCCATGGCGGGTTTGCCGGGCTGGCGTGCGCTTTGGCAGTAGACGCCGTGCTGGCCAACCAAGACGAGGGCGTCGGTGAGCAGGTCTAGGGTAAGGGCGAGGCGGCCTCGTTCGGTTCCCATCTGGAATTCATACCGTTCGAGGTCGCCGGCGCGTTCGTGGAAGATGGACATCATGGATAAGATGCCGGAAAAACGAAGTTGGGCGCATCTGAAACAGAGGATCGCGGTTAAACCTCTATAGGAGGGCGGCAAAGCGGCCGATGGAGGGTCAGGGTTGCCGTAAGGTAGTCGCCTTACGTCCCTTGGAATAGAACTGGAGATTGAATCCATCGTACTTTGCCACGAAAAAATGAGCGTGATATGGTAAGAGCAGGCGAGTTTCCCGCGTCCGTCGCCCCCCTAGAGCATTCCCCATGAGAAAACTATACATTTGTGCATTTGCATGTATTCTGGCGGCCTCGGAGGAGAGGGCGCATGCTCAGTTGAATCCGGCCCCCACAAGGGTCGTGGGTCATACGCGTGTGGATCTGGTATCGGTTTCGCCGAATCTGGCGGAGGCAAGAGATCTGTTCAATCCCAGCGCGGTGGCTGTGGATACATCCAGCAGCCCGCCCGCACTGTATGTGGCGGATACCGGGAACAATCGTGTGCTGGGTTGGCGGAATGCCGCAGCGCTCGAAAACGGGCAGCCGGCCGATATTGTGGTCGGCCAACGCGATTTCAACACGACGCTGGCACAAGGACCGGGCACAACCTTGAGTGTGGGGCTTTCCTCGCCGGTGGCACTGGCCGTAGATAACCAGGGCAACCTGTACGTTGCCGATGCCGGCAACAACCGGATCCTGCGATTTGCACGCCCGTTTCAGCAGGCGGACACGCTGAAGCAGCCGGATATGGTATTCGGGCAACCCAACTTCAGCACCAGAGACGGCAACAACGGCGGGCTCAATGAAAGGAGCCTCTTGCTTGCGGGAGGGGGCGGGGTGCAGCGTTCCGGGTTGCTCTTTGACCCCAACGGGAACCTATGGTTCTCCGATGCGGGTAACAACCGCGTGCTGCGCTATGCACGGGAGGTGCTGCAGGCCGGGCGGAATCAGCCTGCGGCGAATGCGGTGCTGGGGCAGGCTTCGTTCACGACACGGGCCAATGCGCCTGGCGACCCACGGGTGAAGACTCTGCTGAATCAGCCTTCGGCGTTGGCCTTTGACACATCCGGCCGGCTTTTCGTATGTGACCTGCTGAACCGTGTGGTTGTCTATGCGTCGCCGGTGAACCTCGCAATCGCCGACCGGATCATGGGTGTGCTGGTGTTGCAGCCGGGGCAGGCGGTGCCGCCGGCCGTAAATGACATCTCATTGGGGCAGCGGGTCAACAACGCGAACCGTCCACCGGAGGGAGTCTTCTTTTCCGGGGGGACACCGTTCGTGGTGGACACGGTGAACAACCGTATCCTGCGCTTCGATCCCTACGAATCCTGGCCGCCGGAATCGACGCAGTTCTCGCCCACGGCGCGGCAGGTGATCGGACAGGCGGATTTTTCGTCTTTCCGCGCCAACCGCAATCAGGCGGAGCCGAATGCGCTCGGCTTCGATGATCCGCTGTCGGCGGTGGTGGCGCAGGGCAATGTGTATTTGGTGGATGCCGGCAACAACCGGATAATGGTGTTCCCGGTGCAGAATGGGACCATCACCCAGGCAAGCCGGGTGGTGGGGCAGAGCGAGTTCTATCAGGGGGCGCCCAACAATATGGATGGCCGGGAGATGTTTCTCTTCGGCGGATTCGTGAGTTTGGGCGGCGGCGGCAACAGTTCGGATGGCGCCGGCATTGCGGTGGATGCAAGTTCCACGCCGCCGCGTCTTTACGTCTCCGACACGTACAACAATCGGATCCTGTGCTACCGGGACGCACGCAGCGTGAAGCAGGGCGACCGCGCCGATCTGGTGATCGGGCAGCGTGATTTGAGAAGGGCGCTGGTGAACGATCCATCGAACGACCCGGACCAGATCACGGAGACGGGACTGCGTGTGCCGGGAAATGTGGCGGTGGACGCGGCCGGCAATCTGTATATCGCGGACTCGGGCAACGGGCGCGTGGTGCGCTATCCGCGGCCGTTCGCACAGGAAGGGCCGCTTCGTCCGGATCTTGTGCTGGGGCAATCGAGCTTCTTCACGAAGCTGACCGATGCCACGGCGCGGAATATGTCACGCCCTTATGGCTTGGCCTTCACACAGGCCGGCCATCTGATGGTTTCCGATCTGGCGCACAACCGCGTGCTGTTCTTCCGCAAGCCGGAAGGGGGTGATTTCACTTCAGGCATGGCAGCGGAGAAGGTCATCGGGCAGGTGGATTTCAGCACGACGACGCCGAGCAACTTGCCGAACCGCATGGTGGCGCCGCATGGGATTTCGACGGATACGGATGACCGCCTCTACGTGTGCGATACGGGCAACAGCCGTCTGCTGGTATACGACACGATCGTGTTTTCGGAACCGGATCCATTTCCTGCATTGACGTTGCCGGGCTTCA
>CALFYN010000111.1 GCA_937952345.1 uncultured Acidobacteriota bacterium | reverse complement strand
TGATGGAAGATCTGTGGGCCGATTTCGTGGCCACGGGCAGGCTCACCTTTCATCTGCAGTCGAATTTCAATATCCCGAACGGTGAGCCGGAAGCGGTGATCGCACGGCAGCAACTGGAGCATTTCGCGGCGAAGAAGCCAGGCTCGGTGGAGCTGTTCACCAAGCCGCTGACCAGCGCGCAGTACAAGGATTTCGTACTGAGCGGAGATCTGAATCTGCTGCTCTACGATGCCAACAACTACTACGCGCGGTCGAGCGGGATTCTGGTGGAGTCGTTGAGCGCGGGCATTCCGGTGGTGGCTCCGGCGGGCAGTTGGCTGGCGCGGCAGTTTCAGCCGGCGGTAAACGCCTATCACGGCGCGGTGAGTGAGCGCGCCTCACGGCGCATGAGCCTGACGATGGAGGAATTGGACTGGGAACTGGATGACGAGGTGGTTCGGCCGGTGGACGGCGAATTGAGCGGAGTCGACCGCGCGAGGCCGACGGCGCTGATTGCGGTTCCGCCGCGCACCACGCATTTGCTGCTGGAGTTGGAACTGGCGGCCCCGGAAGCGGTGCTGTATGTGGAGCAATCCGACGCCGCCGGATATCGCATCGGACGGCGCATGCGGCGTGTCCTGGAAGCCGGAAAAAAGGGCCGGGCAACGGATCTGCTGGCCGTACACGAGCGGACGCGCAAGATCACGCTGGCTCTGGGCGGCGGCACATTACGGAGGCTGGAGGCACAGTTGCTCGTGATGGACGAGGAGACACCGCTCAGCGCGGTGGGCGTGGTGTATCACGATCATGCGGAGATTGCTGGGCTGGTGCGCGATCTGGTGCGGCACCAGACGCATTATGCACACACGGCGCGGGCATTCGCGCGGAGCTGGCAGGCGTATCACAACTCGGACCGGCTGATTGGGGAGATTGCCGGATGAAGATCGTCGTCGTGTCGGATGTGACGATTGGGTATGGGAGCCCGCAAGTGCCGCTGCTTGCCGGGTCGCTACGCGAGCATTACGGCGCGAATGCGACTGTGGATATCGTGGAGCCCGCACAGCCGGAACTGGCTCCGCGGCACGGGCAGTTTCCGCTGTTTGCCTTTCACCGCGTGGCGACGGCCGATCATCCGCATTCGCCGGTGGGACGGACGGAGTACGTCTGGCGCGCGACGAAGCTGGTGAACCGGTTGAAGCCCGATGTGCTGGTGATCAGTTGCACCTACTCGCTGCCGGTGGTGTTCCGGCTCAACCGGCGGCCGCGCAAGGTGATTTATTACTCCATCGAATCGATCCCGTTTTATGGGGAATTCGACGTGGAGATGAACAAGCGGGCGGCTCCGCTACTCGATGTAGTGATTTTTCCGGAAGAGAACCGGGCGATTCTGGAGACGGGGCGCTGCGGGTTCACGAAGGTTCCGAAGCTGGTTCTATATAACGTCAGTAACCGGAGCGCGGAGGCCCGTACGCCCCGTGGCGTGGCGCAGCGCAACGGGCGGCTGCTGTATTCGGGCACGATGAGCATGGCGCAGACGTTTTTAAATTACTACCTCGCCGATGATGTGCGGAAGTTGCCCATCGACATGTACGGGCCCATCAAAGGGCCGGCGCAGGATAAGCAGCGGTTCCTGAACGCCAATCCGGGCGCGTTGCGCTATCACGGCTATATCGATGCGGTGAGTCTGGCCGCGGTACGGCCGGCGTATGCATACAGCATCGTGGCCTGGAATCCGGACGTGGAGAATCAGTTGTACGCCGCGCCGAACAAGTTATTCGAATCGATTGCCGACGGCGTGCCGCCGATTGCCGCGCCGCATCCGCAGTGCCGGCTGATTCTGGAGCGCTACGGCTGCGGCATGCTGCTGGAAAATTGGGATTACGATGTGTTCCGCGATGGGCTGGAAAGCGCTCTGCATCTCTACGGCGGGCCCGAATGGGAACGTATGGTGGAAGGTTGCCGGCAGGCGGTGGAGCAGGAGCTGACCTGGGACACGCAGATGGAGAAAGTGAAACCGTATCTATGAAGAAGATTGCCGTAACAGGAGCGCGGGGATTTCTCGGCCGCCATGTGGTGCCGGTGCTCGAAGCGCGCTATGGCGCGGAGCAGGTGGTGGGATTGTCGCGCGCCGATTACGATCTGATGGACCCGGCCGGCGTCCGCCGCATGTTTGCCGAGGTGAAGCCGGATGCGGTGGTGCATCTGGCGGCTTATGTGGGTGGTATCGGGGCGAACCGTGAGTTTCCCGCGTCGTTCTACTACCGCAACACGGTTCTTACGGCACTGATGTTCGAAGCCGCGGCCGAGCATGGTGTGGAGAAGCTGCTCTATCCGATGGGCGGCTGCAGCTACCCGGCCAAGGCTGTGTCCCCGATTGGGGAAGACCAGTTGTGGCAGGGCTATCCGCAGAAGGAAAGCGCGGCGTATTCGACGGCGAAGATGATGGGGCTGGTGGCGTCGGAAGCCTACCGGCAGGAGCGCGGATTGCATAGCGTGGTCATCATTCCGGGGAATATGTACGGCGAATTCGATAATTTCCGGGAAAAGGAATCGCATGTGGTGCCGGCGCTGGTGCGGCGCTATTACGAGGCGAAGCTGGCGGGGAAGGCTTCCGTGATGGCCTGGGGCACGGGGCGGGCGACGCGCGATTTTGTCTATGCGGGCGATGTGGCGGCGCTGTTTCCGTTCTTCCTCGAGCAATATGATTCCACCGAGCCGGTGAATATCAGCTCGGGTTCGACGACATCGATCCGCGAACTGACCGAGACGATTCGTGAGTTGACGGGGTTTGCGGGCGAGATTGCCTGGGATGCATCGAAGCCTGACGGGCAGTTGGAGAAGATCTTCGATGTGACGCGGATGAAGGCGTTGGGCCTTGGCTGTCCGACTTCGTTGCGCGATGGGCTGCGGAAGACGATTGACTGGTTTGCGCGGAATTATGCATCGGCGGGGGACGGGTTGCGGTTGTAGGGCGGATGGAATGTCCCCATTCTATAGCCGTCACAAGTGACGCAACCGCTTACGCTGATACTCCCGATCGGCGCGATTTCAGGTAGAAGGCCCAAAATATGGCGGCCCCTCCCCACAACGGGATCAGCGACAACGGTGCATCTCGCAGCACCATAAACTTTAGCTGTCCACCAGTCCCATACGACGTGAAGGGTGCCAATGTAAGCAGCAGCGCGAAGAATTGCAGCCACTTCTGACGCCGAAGGGCACGCTTCGTTCGCTCCAACGCCGCTAGCGCTGGGTCGATTTCCGCCCGCACGGGCAGGCGCTGTTGTGCGAAAGCGGGGGCCGCCACTTGATCTCGCAGCTCTGCATCCGTTGCCAGATACTCTTCGACCAACCGCCGGGTGTCCGGGCTGACCTCGCCCTCTTGGTAGAGCGGAAGCAGATCCTTGATCACTTCTCTAGTTACGTTCATGTCTTGCTCCTAACCAGTCGTTGTTGTCTCAGTTCACTCAAGCGCAACCGCGCTCTGAAAATTCGAGATTTGACCGCCCCGACGCTCACGCCGAGAGCCCTGGCGACCTCTTCGTGGCTCATCTCTTCAAACACCGCCATTACCAATGCGCTGCGGTCACCCTCCGCGATCTGCCTCAGGTCATCCAGCGTCTGACTGAGTTCTTCCTGGACTTCGGGCGATAGCGCCGGAGTGGCTCTCAGACTTGCGAGAAGTTCTGCCTGGGCCGGCTCTCGGCGAAGTGAATCCAGAAAAAGATTGCGCGCGATGGTAAACAAGTAAGCCTTCGCCGTGACAACCTGTACCGGCGTGGCCGCGCTCCAGGCGCGAACGAATACTTCCGACGTCAGATCCTGCGCCAAAGCCCAATTCCCCGACAGATAGAGTGAAAATCGGAAAACGTCTTCCGCGTAGCATCGGTACAACTCCTCGAAGATCGCTGCTTCTCTCGGCCCCATATCGCTTCCGGGGAGTATACGCAGTTTTCGACGCAAGGTTACCTCTAGCCTGCAAAAGGACACCCTCAAGCGGGGAAGAACACCGCCGCCCGCATCGTACCTTTAAAGGGGAAATCCGCTTAGGGTTGTATGCAGATTCCCGCGCCGTCGAAGGATTGGGCGCGGCCCATGCTGACCGTGAAATTCGATGCGATGGTGGAAGCCGTGCAAGCCGGGGTACCGGCGGCAAGTGCGGGAACGGTGAAGGCGATCTGATAGAGGCCGACCTGGCTCGGGGTCAATCCGGCAAACACTGGGATGGGAGCGTTGCCTGCCGGCGGGGGCAGGGCCGCAGGCCGGACGGGAGCGAGGTTGACACCGGCATTGAATTGCAGGGAAACGTCGGTGAGGCCGATGGGGGCGCGCGCCGTGTCGCCGCTCCGGACGGATGCGCCGGTATGACCCAGGCCGAAGGCATACATGACCAGCGTCTCGCCGGCGGCGGCGGGGTTGGCCGCGGTGACCAGCCGGCCGTCGAGATGGGTGACCAGGGGCCGGCATCCGCCGGCGAAATCTCCAACGCGTTCGAAGCCGGGGGGCATAGTCGAATCGCAACTATTAATAATATGGATACTGTCGCTTTCGGGCTGGATGGGGAAGGCGTCGCCGGCGACCCCCTGAAAGGAAACCCGTAGCAGGGCGAAATTCTCGGGGCGTCCACCTGCGCCACGATTACTGACCAGTTCCCAGGGAATCTGCAGCGTGATGGCGGTCAGGTCCGTGCACACAGAGGGGTTGAGGCCGAAACAGTCATCCACCGGGTAGACCGCGAACAGGGGCACTTCCACGGCCGTGCCCAGGGTCTGCTCCAGCTTTACGGCGAATCCGTTGATGGATACAGGAAGCGGGATGCTGTCGGCGGTGAACCCCCGTTCCGGCTGGATGCCGTTGGGGGAATGGACGAACAAGGTAATCACTTGGCCGGGGGCCACTTTGAGTGGAGGCGGGACACTGTAGCCGGCGCCGAGAATGCGGCCAGGAGCGCGGGGAGTTTGGGCGGCTGCCAGTGAAGCAAGGGTCAGCGCGGCGAGCAGGGAAACGGCGTAGCTCATTGAGATGGCACTCCTTAGGGACTATCATGACGCAAAAACCGGAAGGCGTACAACAAAGGC
>CALFYN010000110.1 GCA_937952345.1 uncultured Acidobacteriota bacterium | reverse complement strand
GGGTTGGGGCTGAGGAAATGAGTGGTGACCTGCTGGAGGATATCGGCGTGGAGCCAGCGGAATTTGATGAATAGGGTGGCGGTGGGGGAGAGGAAGTTCCAGGCGTAGCCGGTGGAGGTGGGCAGGCAGATGTAGTTCTGCGTGCCGGTGGCTTCGGTCTTGAGAAAGAGCTCATGGCCGGCGGGGACCTGGAGATTGGCGGGGACCGTTTGCGCGGCCAGTGTGGCGGCGCTGAATGCGATGGCGAACAGGGTGTTTTTCATGGGTTTCCTTTCATGAAAGAAAGCGAAGCCGACGATGGGATTTGGCGGAAGTTTATTTTTCACAAGAATGATCTGATTCCCTTTCGCCTCTCGCGTTATAGGGGCATTAGGAGTGTCTCGATGGCCATATCCGGTAACAAAGAAGCACGGCGGCTGTTTGGCGAACTGGCGGACGTTCCCCGCGAGGAGCGGGAGGCGATGCTGCGCGAGCGCGGGGTTTCGGAGGAAGTGCGGGCGGAACTGGAGTCCCTATGGGCGCACGACCGCAAGCGGACGACCGCTTGTGGAGCTTACCGGCTGGTGCAGTTGCTGGGGACCGGCGGTATGGGCGAGGTGTGGCTGGCGGAGCGTCAGGATGGGGAGATTGAGCAGCGGGTGGCGGTGAAGCTTCTGCGTGCGGGGGCGGACCGGCCGGCGTTCCGGGAGCGGTTTCTGCGGGAGCGCCAGTTGCTGGCGTACCTGCACCATGCTTCGATCGCGCGGTTGCTGGATGCGGGGCACACCGAAGACGGGCGGCCGTACCTGGTGATGGAATACATCGAAGGCGTGCGCATCGATCAGTTTGCGGCGGGGCTGGACCGGGATAGCGTGCTGCGGTTGTTTCTGCGGGTGTGCGATGGCGTTTCGCATGCGCACCGGCACCTGATTGTGCATCGCGATCTGAAACCATCGAATATTTTGGTGGAGGAGGGCGGACAGCCCAAACTGCTCGATTTCGGGATTGCGAAATTGCTGGACGCGCCGGGCGACGAGACGCGGACGGTGGATCGGATGTTGACGCCGAACTACGCGAGTCCGGAGCAGGTGCGGGGCGATGTGCAGACGACGGCGACGGACGTGTATTCGCTGGGTGCGGTGCTGCACCGGTTGTTGACGGGGTTGGCGCCGCGCGTGACGGAAGACCGGCTGGGGGAATTGCCGGGCGATGTGGAGCACATCGTGCGCAAAGCGCTGCGTGAGGAACCGGAGGAACGGTATGCGTCGGTGGATGCGCTGGCGTCGGACGTGCTTGCGGTACTGGAGTCGCGGCCGGTGGCGGCGCGTTCCGGCGATGCGCTGTATCGCATGAAGAAGTTCATCAAGCGGTACCGTGTTCCGGTTGTGGCTGCGGCGTCGGTGGCGGCGAGCCTGATTATCGGGATGGAAGTGGCCAATTACGAGCGGGGGCTGGCGCAGAAGCGATTCCGGCAGGTGCGGCAACTGGCGAACA
>CALFYN010000109.1 GCA_937952345.1 uncultured Acidobacteriota bacterium | reverse complement strand
GTGGTTGCGTCGGCCACTCCCGCGGGTAAGGGAAAAGGCCGCCACTGCCCATGAGAGAAGCGCTGCCAGCCGCTCTTTTCAACCTTCCAAAGCCCGAAGCGATAGCCATCCACACCGACGTTCTTCCGCGACGCCGGAGGGATGTCGTTCAGCGGCGAACCTGGCGCGGGCGCAACCCTCACCAGCCGGCCATCCTTCCATTTGGCCAGCCCCGGATTCGTATAAATCCAGACAGCGCCTTCCTCGTCCTCATCGATCCGAACCACCACGTTGCGCGGTAGACCGTCCTTGGTGGTGAGAGTGGTGAAAACGCCGTTGCAGTATCGGACGGCCCCGCCCAGACTGCCGGCCCACAGGCAACCTTCGCGATCTTCCAGCAGCGCGTAGGCCGAGAATCCATCCGCTGTCAGTCCAGGCGTGTTGCGGCGGTTGAATTCGCGGAAGCGCAGGCCGTCGAATCGCACGATGGAAGACAGTGTCGTCATCCACAAATAGCCATCGCGCGTCTGGCTCAATCCCCATATGGAATTCTGCGGGAGTCCGTTCTCCGTGGTCCAGGAATCGAAGCGGAATTGCCCGCACAGCAGGCCAGGCACACTAGCCGCCAGGAACAGCCGCAATACGGCCACCCACAAAGACTCACACAATAATCGACTCCTCCGAGAATCCAAGAGCCTATCTTATATGAGACAGAGCCCGCCCCGTCAAAGTGAGTGTATGCGAGTCAACAGACTCCAGCCGCGCGAGATCCCGCTCGATTCCTGCACCGGCATCGGACTCTTTTTCGCACCGCGCGTGAAAACCGCCGCCTACGACTCGAAGATCTCCGCGAACGGCACCGCGATATCCGGATTCACCGTGCGCAGCACCCCATCCGTCACCTCGCGGATCTCCTGCCGCGTGTAGGTCCAGGCCCGCTGCGTGCGCGGGTCGATCACCCACACATACGCCACGCCGAACTCCAGGTAGTCGTGAATCCGCTCCAGCATGCCCGACATCGCGTCGTCTTTCGAGAGAATCTCCACGCACAGAAACGGCGGCTCAGTGTAAATCGCCGACGGCTGGACGCCATGTGCCAGCACGCAGATGTCCGGAACTCGAAATCGATCCGCCCTCACCTGCACCCTCTGTTCCGGCACAACGTCGATTCCCAGCGATTCCTCGCGTTGAAACAGGTACGCGCTGAGGCGCATCTGCAGCCGGCTATGATCACGTTCTCCCACGGCACGCTCCTGGATGACCCCATCCAGATACTCGCGATCCGGGCGGAAGCTGGTGGAGAGGTATTCGGCGACGCTCACCAGGGTCTGGGTGGACATGCCCTCATGATACGCGATTGGTGCCGCGCCACGCACAACTTCACGTCGCTGCAACAACCGGCGGGCCGGGTTCCGGCTCGGGCTGCACTTCAATCGGCCTCTTGTACTTGCACTCCTTATTCGGGCACTGCGCCACGGGCCCGGCTTTCAGCCACTTCTCGATCAGGTACGGTCCGCTACACTCCGGACACGTCTCCGCCAGCGGCTTGCCCCAGGCCACGAAATCGCACTCCGGATAGCGGTTGCACCCGTAGAACGTCTTCCCGCGCTTGGAGCGGCGCTCAACCACTTCACCCGTCTTGCAAGCAGGGCACGCCACCCCAATCGTCTTCTGCTTGACGAACTTGCACGTCGGATAATTCGAACACGCCGTGAATTCCCCGAAACGCCCGTATTTCATCACCAGATGATTCCCGCAATTCGGGCATTTTTCATCCAGTGGAACATCCGCTTTCTTCTGCTCCGCCGCTCCGATCCGCTTCGTGGTCTTGCAGTCGGGATAGCCGGAACAAGCATAAAACGTCCCGAAACGCCCCTTCTTCAGCACCATCGTGCGGCCGCAGTTCTCGCAGTATTCCTCTGCGTCCTGCTCCATCAGATTGGCGCCATCGACATCCGGCAGATCCACCACCAGCTCGCGCGTGGAAGTGCACTCCGGGTAGCCCGTACAGGCAATAAAACTCCCGTGGCGCCCCCATTTGATGACCATCGGCTTGCCGCACTTATCGCACACCAGGTCGGTGGGCTTTTCCATGCGCTTGATGTCGGTCATGTTGCGCGCGGCGTATTCCAGGTCCTTCTGGAACTTGCCGTAGAACTCAGTCATCGCCTCGCGCCAGTCGATCTTGCCCTCTTCGATCTCGTCGAGTTCCTCTTCCATGCGCGCCGTGTAGCGCACGTCGAACAGGTCGTCGAAGCTCTCCACCAGCAGGTCGGTGACGACAAACCCCAATTCGGTGGGTACGAACTTGCCGCCTTCCTTCTTTACATACTCGCGTTCCTGGATGGTGGACAGAATCGATGCATAGGTGGACGGGCGGCCCACGCCGTCGCTTTCCAGTTCCTTCACCAGCGTCGCTTCGTTGAACCGCGGCGGCGGCTCGGTGAAGTGCTGCTCGGGCAGGATGCCGCGGAACTTCAGCACTTCGCCCGCGGTCACCGCCGGCAGACGGTTCTTCAACTCGTCGTCGTCTTCGTCCTTCTGGTCCTTGCCTTCTTCGTAGACGGCGAGGAAGCCATCGAACTTGGGCACGCTGCCGGTGGCGCGGAACAGGTACTTCACACTGTCGCTGCCGGTGGTGGAAACCTCGATGGTCGTCTGGTCGAACAGCGCCGGATTCATCTGGCTGGCGACAAAGCGCATCCAGATCAGCCGGTAGAGCTTCCACTCGTCTTCGGCGAGCAAGCCCTGTAACGTCTCCGGCGACCGCATCGCGGCCGTCGGACGAATGGCTTCGTGCGCGTCCTGCGCGTCCTTCTTGCCCTTGTAAAGGTTCGGCGACGCCGGCAGGTATTGGTTCCCATAACGCTTGCCGATCACCTCGCGCACCTCGCTGAGCGCGTCGCCCGACACGCGGGTGGAGTCGGTACGCATGTAGGTGATCAGGCCGACCAGACCTTCGTCGCCCAGTTCCACACCTTCATACAGCCGCTGCGCC
>CALFYN010000108.1 GCA_937952345.1 uncultured Acidobacteriota bacterium | reverse complement strand
GCATCAGCCGCCCATCCCGCAAAGGCAAAACATCTGCCTCCGAATTGCGCTTATTACTCTCCGTCGAAGGAGCCACCACAAACTCAAACGGGGCATCCAAAGCCGCAAAAACCAACATCCCCACAACCAAAACAACCAACGCTACTCGAACTATCATTCTGGCTCCTTCCAACTAGAACGCATACTTCAACGCAAACTGCATCGTCCGCGTACCCCCACGTCCCAGGATCTTCCCAAACGTTGCCGGCACTTCCACATTCGCGCTCGCCCCACCCCAATTGGCATGGTTCCACGCATTGTACATCTCCCACCGGAACTCCAGCGAATGCTTCTCAAACAGCCGCGTATTCTTGAACACCTGCAAATCATGCCCGATAATCCCCGGCTGATACAGAATGTTCCGTCCCGCATTCCCTACCCGAGCCGCCGTCCCCCCATTCGGCAGCAATTGAAACGCATTGATATCCCAGAACCGATCCACCGTCCGTTCCGACTTCGACAGGTTCCCATCTCCCACACGGTCCGGCCGCGCCGAACACGCCGATGCGCAAATCCCCACTCGTGCCAGATTCATCCCCGGCGACACCAGATCCCCGGTCTGCATAATCATCGTTCCCCGCACGCCCCAGCCGCTCACGATCTTTTCCGCCGCACCGTTCCAGCCATTCAGATACGCACGCCCTTTTCCCAGCGGCAGGCTATATTCAAACGCAGAAGAGAAGCGGTTCCGCGCATCAAAATCCGATGGCCCACGCGCCGTCTCCAGCCGCCGCGTCGGATCCGTCCACTGCGGCCCCTGATTGAGCGTCGATGCCGTGTCAATCGACTTCGAATACGTATACGACGCCAGAAACGCCAACCCGCGCGAGAAGCGCTGTTCCGCCTTGATCGCCCCGCCATGGTAATACGACCGCGAATTCATCACCTCCGCCTGAATCCGCGCAAACTGCGGGAACGGCTGCTGCGTCTGCACCACCCCAGGTCCCGGCAATTTCGCATTCCAGTTGTCGAACCCCAGCAAATGCACGCCATTCGATCCCTGATAAAACCCTTCCACCACCAGCGACGAGGTCACCTGCTGCTGCACTCCGATCATCCACTGCTGAATCAGCCCGTACGGGAAATTCCGGCTCAGGAACGGAAAAATCGACAGCGGCGCGGTTCGCAATGTCGATTCCGCCGATGTCGCTCCTTCCGGATTGAACGTCAACTGCGGCACCGTCGGACTCGATGTCCACACCGGACGCAGCGTGTTCGGCGCGAAATCGTTCGTCGATGCCAGCGATTGCACCTGCGGCGAATCGTAGAAAATCCCGTACCCGCCGCGCAATACCGTGTTCTTCATCGCCCGGTAGGCGAACCCAATGCGTACCGCCATGTTGTTCGTATCCGCATCGTACGGCGCCTTCCGGTCCTCAAACCGGATCGGGATATCCGGCCGTATATTCTTATAGAAATCCTCAATAAACGGCCGTGTCTTCGCGTATTGCGAAATCAGCATCGTCCCCGTCGACAGGTCAAACCCCAACCCGCCGTTGTCGGATTGCTTCATCGCGCTCTCCACCTCGTAGCGCACGCCCACATTCAGCGTCAGCCGCGACGTCGCCTTCCAGTCGTCCTGCACGAACAGACCCAGATAATTCAGCTTCGAATTCCATTGCGTGGCCCGCGCCGTCTTGCTCACGCTCGAAGGCACCCCCAACAGAAAGTCCGAAACAAAATCCCCCGAAAAGCGGTTCGCGAACCCGTGGCTCGAATTCCCGCCCGTATAGAACATGTACTCGCGCGACTGCCGGATATCCGCCCCGAACTTTACGTTATGTTTCCCCCGGCTCCAGAACATGCTCTCCTGCAACTGGTAGTTGTTCGTCGTCCGGTAATTCGGCGTGCTGTCGCTCGGCGTGTTGTATCCCGTCACGCTCATGTTCGGAACGCCCCAGAACAGCGGATCCACCGCCGACAGCGTATTCGTAATCCCCACCGAATTGATGAAGTCCTGCTGGAACGAGTTCAACGTCCCCAGCCGGTTGCGATAGCGCGTATACCCCACCGAAAACGTGTTCACCAGGCTCGGCCGGAAAATATGATTCCAGTTCGTTCCCGCGCCCTGTGCCCGCAAATTCAAATCCGTACCCCCGGCATTCGTCGGAGCAGGCCACGCCGCCGCCGACCGGTACTGCTCCGCGTTATACAAATACCGCCCGTTCAGCGTATCCTTCTCCCCAACGTTGTAGTCCATGCGCAGCACCACGTTGTTCGTATTGATCTCCGCCGGCTTGCGTCCCTCGAAAATGAAGTTCCGCGCCGGATCGCTGCGATTCGCCCGCGGAATGTACTCCAGAATGCGCCGCGAAATCGGATCGATCTGTGACGCCGGAATCGTGTTGTTCGGAAACGGCGTCCGCGTAAACGGATCGCGCACGGGCACCGCGAAAATACCCGCCCGTTCGTTGTCGTTGAACACCCGGTACAACGGCGGCGCTCCCGCCGTCCGCTGCCGCAGCGCTTCGTAATTCGTGAAGAAAAACAGCTTGTCCCGCTTCACCGGCCCGCCAATCGCCCCGCCGAATTGATTCAGCTTCAGCGGGCTCTTCCCACTCGCGAAATACGGCCGCGCATCAAAGAACTCGTTGCGCACAAATTCATACACCGACCCATGCCAGTCGTTCGTGCCTCCCCGCGTCACCACGTTGATAATCGTCCCGCCCCCTTTGCCGAACTCCGCCGGAGCCATCCCCGTCTGCACCTTGAATTCGCTGATCGAATCCACCGGCGGCGAAATCGCGTAACTGTTCCGCCCGTTCTCCCGGTTGTCGATCCCGTCGATCTGATAGTTGTTCTGCTCCGGCCGTTGCCCCGCGCTTGCCGGCACCGCCGATCCGCGCCCGATCTCCGTTGTCCGGAAATCCCTCGTCGCCGGCGTCGCCATCGGAGCCAGAAACGTCAACTGCATGAAGTTCCGCCGCCCCAGCGGCAGATTCGTCACCTGCTCGTTCTTGATCACCTCGCCTGCCTGCGACGTCTCCGCCTCCAGCAGCAGCGCCGTGCTCTCCACCGTAACGGTTTCGTTCACCGCCCCGACTTGCAGATTGAAATCCACCGTTCGCACCTGCAAAATCTCCAGCCGTACATTCTGCTGAATCTCAGACCGGAACCCTTCCCTGCGCGCCTGTATCGAATACCGGCCCACCGGCAACAGCGGCACTCGATACACCCCGGCCTCGCCGCTCCGCGTCGTGCGGCGCAATCCCGTCTCTTCATTCGTGATGATGATTTCCGTATTCGGTACAGCGGCATTCGACGCATCCAGCACCGTTCCCGTGATCGTTCCCGTGGTGTCCTGTGCGCCCAAAAAACCGCTGGCGATGATCAATAAACAAAAGACCCTTGCTAGCATGCGCCGAGTCTATCACAACCCCGTAACCTCATTCCGTCTCACCGTCAATGTCCGCCGCAAAGAGCCCCATTCCATCCTCACCCGCTGCGTATCCGGGCTGATGCCGATGACGCGCAGTGGGCGTCCCGACAGGTCCGTCACCACCCGCACGTTGGCCGAACTGCGGAAGCTCTTTCCACCGTCCACGAACCCCTCGAACATCCCCTTCTTCCACCTCAGCGTGAACCTGCGCCCGTTCCACTTCTGTGTGTATTCGTAGTCATGACCGCCCCGCGCCAGTCCACTAAACCATACCTCGCCTTTATGCGGCAGCAGTTCTACTCCATGCATGTGCGCGATGTACTCCAGCACCGCCAGCGCCGTCGGCCCGTACGTCGAGGTCCGGTTCCCCCGAGGCGGATTCGGCTTCGCCGTCCACGGATCGAACTGCTGCGTGAACAGCAGATTTTCCCCCACGGCCGCAAACAGCTTCTCCCCCAGCATCGTCACCACCGCATAATGCCCGTAGTTCTCCAGCGCACGAATCGCCCGCTGGTAGGTCAGCCCCTGCGGCTGCCCGCTCCAGTTGTTGTGCGTGATGCTCTGAAACTTCGCATCATTGGCCGCAATCGACACCAGCGGCATCGGCGTCCAGAATTCCGACGGGTTCAGCAGGTGCTCGCGCACGAAGGCATCGGCCATCTCCTGCGTGAACGAGCCGTGATACATGCACCGGAGATTGTTATGGATCAGCACATCCAGGAAGCGGTTGTCCCCATCCCGGTCGTAGCAGGCGCTCTTCTCCGGACGCCACAGGTACTCCCGCAGCTTCCGCTTCGTGGCATCGGCCTTCGCCTGCCACTTTGCCGCCTCCCCGTTGCCCAGCTCCGCCGCGATCTTCGCCAGCGTCGCCTCGCCGTCATAGGCATACGACATCACATCCATTGACTCGTAATAGAACGGCGGTTTCCGAGGCGGCGACGGCCACCTCCCGCTCCCATCCTCGCCCGTGTCCAGCGGCGACAACGCCTCCAGAAACCCGTTGCCGTCGTGATCCCGCGTCGCCCACAGGAAGCGTTCATGGCCCTCCAGTCCCACGTACAGGCGGCGAAGGTAC
>CALFYN010000107.1 GCA_937952345.1 uncultured Acidobacteriota bacterium | reverse complement strand
CCACACCGTTGCACGGTCAACCCCCAGCATTCTACGAAGCGCGGTGGGAGTGACACTGTTCTGAAACATCCAATCAGCCAAATGCATCCCCCGCCTGTACACAACCGACGGTTGCACAGGAATACCCTGTTGCCAATCGTCACAAAAGGTTCTTTTCTGAGGCTCACCGCTCCATACCGGTGCGTTCCGCGATGAGCTTCATGGCCGCGGACGATTCCGAATCGGAAAGGTGGTAGTACAGGGAGAGGATGTCGGAGGAGGAGTGCCCCAGCCACATGAGCGCCATGCGGTAACTGACGAGCTGGTTGGCGCACATCGAGGCGAAGAAGTGCCGCATCGAGTGCACCTTGAGACGCGGGTCGTAGCCCAGCTCCCGACAGTGCCTCTTCACCACGGACAGCAGGGTCCGGGCCTTGAGCCCGGGCAGCACGAGCGGTCCGGTCCGTGGCAGGTCCTGCAGCAATGGTCGGATCCGTGGGTGTATGGGCACCATTCTGGCGTCCTTGTCCTTGGTGGTATCAGCCGATCCTCCACGGTGAATATGCAGCATGCCCAGGTCTCCCCGGTCCAGGTGCACGTCCTCCCAACGGAGGGCGATGAGTTCCCCCACACGCAATCCCGTGAAGCACAGCACCGCAATGGCAACATGATGAGTTCCTTCCGCTCTTTCCAGTAGCGCGTTGACCTGCTCCAACGTGAGGCAGGGCTGAGGCCTTGGCCGTGATGACGGCAGCGAGGCGGCGGCGAGCTCGTAGGTCGGGAGCAGCTTCACCCGCCAGCCGAACTTGAAGAGTGATTTCGTGATGGTGAGGGCCGTGTACAGCGATTTGCCCGCGTAGGTCGTGCCCTGTTTGTGGGGCTTCGAGCGCAGCCACGCCCCGAACCGGTGGAAGGCTTCCTCCCGGAAGTCCGTTGCTCGCTCGATTCTCTGCTGGGCGCAGAACTCCGCCAGCTTCGCGAGGTCGGCGCGGTACTTCGCCAGCGACTTCGGCGCCAGATTCTTGTTGACGCAGTATTCATCGAAGCGGGCGATCAGGTCGGTGATGGAGATCCGCGGGTCTGTTGCTGGAACTTCGCCTGCCCGAAGCTGCTGCTGGAGGGCGATGGCCTTGGCCCGGGCCTCCCGTTTGATGCTCGTGCCCAGCGATACAAAGCGGCGCTTGCCCGTGTGATCGGTGAACTCGGCGGTGTAGTGGGCCGAGATCCGCACCTGCACTCCACCCGCTGCCTTGCGGTGGTGCACGCGCCTGCCGATGGCGATGCCGTCGGCGACTTGCTCGCGATCGCTCCATTTCATCGAAGCCTCGTGTGTAGGTGTTGAAGGGGGCGTAGTGATAGCGCAGCTTGTGCGTCGATGGAAGAGGCCGTTGCCCGGGTCAGTCGCGGAAGTACTCCCTGACCAGCCGGTCACGGATCAGCAGCGTTGGCTTCTTGCCGCGTGAGGCCGAGCGCAATTCTCCGCGTGCGATGCGGTGGTGAATCGTTGATGGCGAGACGCGGAGCAGCTGCGCGGCTTCGCGGACGGTCAGAAGCGGCGGATACTCTCCGAAGGCGTGATCGAGTTCTTCCCGGCTGAACGGGTGGCGAGAGGAAGGGCGCATAGGGATCTCCAAATAGGTGAAATAGATGGTTGAAGGGGAAGCGGAACGCTCACCGCGGAATCTGGACGAAACCTTCGGGCTCGCGATGCGCGGCCCCGGGCGTCTGGAACCTCAGGGCGTCGGCAAGCTCGTTCTGGTCCAACTCCCGGTCCAGCAGGACCTGCACCCGATAGCCCGCCTTCACCGCCTGGATCGCCGCTTGTGAGGCAATGCCCATCGCGGCCAGCAGGGGCACGAGCCAGGCGCCCCACGGACCATCACGCTCCACGACGGGCTCCACGATGGCGAATGCGATCGCGATGAGGATAAGGAGCGGCGCCTCACCGAGCAGCGCCACCTGGATCCCACGCTTGGCCCGCCGCCCCAGGACCCGGTGCCAAAAGCGATGGAAGAGCGGCCAAGGCTCGCCCATGCTGAAGCGGTGGACGTGGTCAGCGCGGCGGAAGAACAGCCTTCGAAGCGCGACAACGAGGTGCCGGGTGCATGCGATCGAGAGCACCAACGACCAGCAGGCAATGATCGCCACCATGCCGTTGCCGTCGAGAAGCACGGCGGTCGTTCCCAGCAGTACCAATCCGAGGGGGGCGTGCAAGCAGAGCGTGCAGAGCCCGATGCGGGTGCGAAGCAGCGGGGTCACCATCGCAGCGGGAACGCTCGCCACAAACTGCGCCAGTGTGAACAGAACGCACGCGATCGTTGAGATCGCCGTCTTAACCTCGGCGCTGGTCTCGACCCCATCCTTGATGGTGCGGCGGATCGACGAGAACGCGAGCGGGTCCGACTGTCCATTCGATACGGTTGACATGGAAGACTCCGAAGAAGGAAGTTGGGCAGCTCGGATCAACGAACAGCGTTGAGCCGATACTGCGGGAAATTGACGAGTATCGAGGGGCGGCCGTTGGACCAAAGACGACCGTTGGAGATGTAGGCCTGGACCACGTGGTTGTTTTGCCTACCTCCGGTGCGGAGGCGTGCGACATCGATGGCACGCACGTCGGCGGCGTATTCGCGTTGGAAACTTGTGCTTCCTGTGGAGCGCCCGCGGTTGTGTTTGTCCCGCTGAGCTTCACCCTCGGTCATGCTGACCTTGGTCTGCAGCGTCTCGGCGAAGGTTCGGGAGATGAGCTCGAGAGTTGCCGGGTCGCTGGTGTTGCAGAAGATCCGGCTGGACATCATCCCCACCAGCGCATCGCCCGCGGCCTGAGGGTCACGCGAACGGCTGCAGCAGCTCCGGATCTGTCCCACGGTCTGGGTGCTCACCAGTAATGCACCCCGACGATCGCGCGCACTCGTGGAAAACGGCACGTCTACATCCGGATCCAGCACGTTGTGCCCCTCATCGAGCACCAGGAGCACCGGCGCTGAATCAGGCGTCATTGTGCGCTGAAGGACGGCGTTCTCGATCGCCGTGAGGCAGAGCCGCTGCAGTACGGCGGCTGCGGGACCGTAGGTCTGAATGGGGCAGTCGAGCACCAGGGCTGCCCCGGAGCATTCGGTAATGTAGCGGGGCGACCATGTGTCGCTCTCCCCGTTCAGGCAGTGGCCGACCGCGGCATGCACCAGTGGGAAGATCGCCGACGTCACCGTGGTCACCACGGAGGCTCTGGTTCGAGACGGCATCCGCGGAACTTCCTCCAAGAGGTATCGAGCTGCATCCTCCAGATCGGCACGGTCCACGGCGGACAGCGGGGAGCGATCGGCCGCGAGCAACGCCTGATACAGGCGGTTGCGATGACGCCACGACTCGCTTTGGGCCTCCCGCAGACTGGTCGGCAGCTGCACCAGCGCCTCGTAGAGCGTTCTGAACGACAGGTTGAAGCCGGGTGCAAGC
This sequence comes from uncultured Acidobacteriota bacterium, assembly GCA_937952345.1. Lineage (GTDB taxonomy): Bacteria > Acidobacteriota > Terriglobia > Bryobacterales > Bryobacteraceae > CADEFT01. The sequence goes on along the minus strand of CALFYN010000107.1, from coordinate 1,061 downwards.
CGGAGAATGGTGAGCACATAGGCGACGGCCCGCTCGCCTTCGGCCTCGAAGTAACCGCCATCGCTGCTCGTCGAGTGCTGCTGGCGACGGCGAAGGGGCGTGAGGGCGATCTCCAGCAGCCGCTGGGCCTGTCCCGCGACATCCCCGCTCCGCACCAGTTCTTCGCGCAGCGGATTGAACCGGTCCGCCAGCGAGAAGCACGTGATCGACTTCGCCCCGCACTGTTCCGCGAACGCCTGCCACATGTCCGCGTCGGCGGGCTTGACGGTCAGGAAGACGCAGTTACCCCCGGCCGAGAGCCAGGAATCCGCGACGGCGGGCACGACCCCACTGGATTTCCCGCCGCCGGCTTTCCCGAGGACCAGACATCCCCCACCCAGCACATCCTGGAACAACAAGCTGTCGTGCCGGTTGAAGTGCATCAGCCGTTGATCGGGATGAAAGCGCCCGACCCCCGTGGTTCGGGGGGGCTTGGGAGCGCGCTTCTTGGGAATGAGCATTCATCGGCCTCCGCATTGAGGAAGGCCCGCCCCGAGGCCGTCACCCCGGGGCGGGCAAGCGGTTGTAGAAGATGATGGGTGACGGAAGTGCGGTAGCCGACGCTACTTGCGGTCCTCGTTCACAGGCTTGGGAGGCGGCGGCTCCGCCCGGCCACCTCGAAGCTCGAGATCACCTCCGGTCGTCCAGTGCGATCCATCCGTCGTCGAAATGCGACCGAAGCCGTCCACATGCCCACCCTTCCGACGGATCTCGGATTCCGAATCCCCACGCTCGACCTGTCGCGACTCTGCCATGTCCAACTCCTTGCAGTAAGCCCTGCGGCCCCATGCCGCAAGGGAATGGATCAACCCTACGCGGATCGCAACGGTCGTCCAGCGCAACTCGAGTTTTCACAAGTGCTTACCACTGAAAGCAGTCGAAGCGAACTGCAGCGAGCTGCAGGGGCGGATGCTTGAGCCGCCAGCAGATTTCTTCCTGATCACCAGCCGATCAGACTGGCCTTTGGGAGCCCCCGCTTTGACTCTCTCATGCGCTACGGGTGATTTCTTGCCCTGCCGCGC
>CALFYN010000106.1 GCA_937952345.1 uncultured Acidobacteriota bacterium | reverse complement strand
TTAAACCATATATTGAAAATAATGGAGATATTTTTTTGCATCGAAGTGTGATCCGCCCGCGAAGCCCACACACTTTACCGCGCGGCTGATTTTCCGGCACACCACGGCGGGGAAGCCGTGCGGTAGACTGTAGAATTCATTCGAATCCAATGCATGTCCGCCGACTCACCATGCTCATCGCCGGCCTATGGCTGGGCCTGACCCTGTCGATGATGTTTGTCGCCACGGAAAACTTCCGCGGCGTGGACCGTTTACTGGAGGCTCCGGCCAAACCAGCCGAAGAGGCTTTCGCGAAACTGCCCGAGGGTGCTCCGCGCCAGTTACTGCGTTACCTGGCCGCCGAATTGAACCGTTATTTCTTCGACTGGTACGGGATCATCCAGATATGGATGGCCGCGATTCTGCTGCTGAACCTGCTCTTTGCCACCAATGGCAACAAGTGGGTACTGGCCCTGTCGGCGGCCATACTGGCCATCGTGGTCGCCGAGCGCAGCTTCCTTTTCCCGGAAATCACTTACCTCGGAAGACTCCTGGACTTCGCCCCGCGCGACCTGAGCTCACCGGCACGAAGCCGTTTCGGAACCTTCCACATGTATTTTTCCGCAATGGAAGTGCTAAAGGTGCTCTTATTGCTGGTTATTTCCATCAAGATACTCGTACGCCGGGAGACGCGGCGGCAGGTGAGGGAATCCGTCACGGGGGCGGAAGAGATGTTCCCCAGACGGTAAACACAAAAAAGCCCGGCGCGCAGGCACGCACCGGGCTTCTTCTTAACGGTACCGCTGTTTCGCGCTTAGCTTACACCTTCGCGGGGACGATGTAGGGAGCGCGGTAATTCCGGGTCAACATGCGATTGGCCTCCGCATCGCCCTTCACGCTCCAGGTCTTCTCGTCCCAATGGAGCGTGCGCCCCAGGCGGTAGGAGACATTGGCCAGGTGCATGAGCACGCAGCTCATGGCTCCTTCCTCGATCTCGGCGTTCAGATCCGAAGACTTGCGGCTGCGCACGGCGGCAATGAAGTTTTCGAAATGGTTGTCGCGTTCGCTGCGGGAGGGACCGGGCTTCTGTTCGCGGCCCATGTAGGTGTAGTACTTGTTGTAGCCGTCGATGACGAGGTAGCCATTGGAGCCGTAGAAGGTGTTCCCGATGGTGTTGCCCGGGCGCTCGCCGCCGATGCCGGCTTCGTGATGGCTGTACCAGTGGCGCACCTCGAATGTCATCATCTTCGTCTTGCCGCCGACGTTGAATTCGTAGGCCGCGCTGATGGTGTTCGGGGTTTCCTGGTCGTCATCGAACATGAACTTGCCGCCGATGGCGGTGACCTTCGTGGGGTGCGTCACGCCCAGCCCCCAACGGGCCACGTCCACTTCATGAATGCCCTGGTTGCCAAGGTCGCCGTTGCCCGTATCCCAGAACCAGTGCCAGTTGTAATGGAAGCGGTTCTTGGTGAAGGGACGCAACGGGGCGGGGCCGGTCCACATGTCGTAATCCACGCCGGGGGGCACGGGCTCGACGGGCGTCTTGCCGATCGTATTGCGGTACTTGAAACACAGGCCGCGCGCCATGTAGATGTCGCCCAACTCTCCACTCCGCATCTTCTGTACGGCTTCCTGCAATGCGGTGGAGGAGCGGCTCTGGCTGCCCTGTTGCACCATGCGGTTGTACTTGCGCGCCGCGGCCACGATCTGGCGAGATTCGAACACATTATGGGAGCAGGGTTTCTCGACGTACACATCCTTGCCGGCCTGGCACGCCCAAATGGTCTGCAGGGTGTGCCAGTGATTCGGACTGGCGATCGAGACGGCGTCGATATTCTTGTCGTCGAGCACCTTGCGGATATCGCGGAAGGTGGGAACGGGGCTCTTCCCGCGCTTTTGCAGGGAGCCGATATACCGCTCGGAATGGGAATCGTCCACATCCACCAGAGCGGCCAGCTCGACATTGGGTTGGGATGTCCACGCGCCTACGTGACTGCTGCCGCGTCCGCCGCAGCCGACGACAGCCACGCGCACCGTATCGTTGGGACTAGCGAGGGCCCGCACGGATTGACTCGCCGTGGCCGCCGCGGAACTCATCAGGAAGTAGCGCCTGTTCATTGGTCTCCTTCAAGCGGCAAATCGTAGCCGCTTCCTGCATTGCATTATAACCGCCATGGCCGGAGGCGTGCCGGTCAAAGCGCGCCGTGGCCGCGCCAGCGCGCGAGCAACTGGGGAAACGTCCCGGCGAAGATGCTGTGCCGCACCTCGATCATGATGTCGAGATACCAGCGGATATTGTGGATTGTCCCCAGCGTGCAGTACAGCATTTCACCGGCCTGGAACAGGTGCCGCAAATAGGCCCGCGAGAAATTCCGGCACGTATAACAGCGGCATTCGGCATCGACGGGCGCGGCGTCATCGCGGTATTGCGCCTGCTTGATGATCAGCTTGCCGGAGCGCGTAAACAGGCATCCATTGCGCGCATTGCGCGACGGCAACACACAATCCATCATGTCGATGCCGAGTGCGACGTATTCGGCCAGTTCCTCGGGCATGCCGACACCCATGACATAGCGTGGGCGATCCGCGGGCAGCACCGCGGCCGAGGCGGCGGCCATCTCCAGGGACAACGGCCTCGGCTCGCCCACCGAGAGCCCGCCGATCGCATAGCCGGGCGCATCCAGTTCGAGCAGCCGCTCGGCGCATTCCTTGCGCAGATCGGTGAACATCGACCCCTGCACAATCGGAAACAAAGCAGTGCGGTTTTGTTCTACAGTGCGGTAATGCGCATACGCCTCGGCGGCCCAGCGCAAGGTGCGCTCCATGGATTTGCGGGCCGCTTCATGGCTGGCGGGGTATTCCAGGCATTCATCGAGGACCATGGCGATATCGCTGCCGAGCGCCACCTGCACATCCACAGTCGAGGCCGGCGTGAACATATGCCGGTCGCCATTGAGATGCGACTGGAACAGCACGCCGTGTTCGGTCACCTTGCGCAACCCGGAGAGGCTGAACACCTGAAAGCCGCCGGAATCGGTGAGGATGGCATGCGGCCAGTTCATGAATTGGTGCAACCCGCCGAGTTGTCGGATCAACTGATGCCCGGGGCGCAGGTACAAATGATAGGTATTGGACAGAATGATCTGGGCCCGCAGATCCTGCAATTGCTGGGAGGTGACACCTTTTACAGTCGCCTGTGTACCCACGGGCATGAAGACCGGAGTCTCCACGGGGCCGTGCGGCGTATGCAGAATACCCGCGCGCGCGCCGGTCGCCGGACAGGTGGCTTGGATTTCGAAATGAACGGGAGGCAATTTTCTATTTTAGCGTTCCATCCGTGATGGCCGCCGCGATGTCCCGCGCCAGTTGGCTGCGTTGCTCGACCGATCCAAGTTGCAGGGCAGGCTTATCTTCGATGCGGATCTTGCGGTCCGTGCGGGCATCGAACAGGAACGCGGTAACGCGTAATCCTTCCGATTCCTCGCGAACGGACACCACCAGGGTCCGCCCCGCTCCGACGGTGCCGGCGACTTGGGTCGCAGTCCAGTTCCCTTCCCGGAAGCGCTGCAGCAGGGGCCATGCGATCACGGGGACACGATGCCGGTTGGCCAGTTCGGCGGCTACGCGTTCGGCCAGATCCACATCAAGTGGCGTGGCGGGAAACGATTCGCTCTTCCAAACCCACCGTGCGGGGATCACAACCAGCGTGTTCGGATCGGCCGGGCGATAGAGAAAAAAAAGGGAAAGAACGGCAATCACTGCGAGCACGGGCAGCAGCATCCGCAAACGGCGGCGGGGCACTGTGGTGATGAACTCCGGCGTGTAGGAGCCCTTGGGGTAATCGATCCGCACCGGATCGCCAGATCCGGGCCCTGCGTAATATTCGTCGAGTTTCTTCCTGAGCCGCCGTGCTTCCACGCGCACGATGGGGTCGGTGCGCGGGTCGTAGTCGCCGTTGCGGTCGAACACCTCACGCCCTAGCAGATACTCCTTGATCTGAGCGGCTTCACCGTTCAGCTTGGCCTGCACGGTGAATCGTAGAAAGCGGCACAGCCGGTCCGACTGGAGGAAGATCTCGCTGGTTGCGATCTTCTCCACCTGCTGGCGGACGGCCTCCGGGCTCCATTCCGGCATGATATGACTCTGCCACGGCCATCACGATTTATCAATGGTTTACGACTGAAATTTGACGTAATCTTACAGTAATCTAGCCTCTTCATACTGGTGTGTCAGAGCCACGGACGGTCACGCTGGGAGGCAAGGAGACCGCTTTCCATGACTTTACGAATTTTGACAGCGATTCTGGGATTGGCCGCTGCCGCGGTGGCCGGCCCCCCACTGATCTGTGAGCGCATCGAGATCGGCTCGGCCAAGTCGCTTCCCTGGCGGCAGGTGAACGGCTGGGACGGAAGCGACAAGTCGTACGACGTCTCGAAACTCACCGGCGACGTGATGGCCCTGCTGACACCATCGATGCCGGTCACCGTGCGGATGGAGACGCTGCGCCGCGCCGCCATCTATGCCGCAAGGCATGAGGACCTTGCCGAGCAGATTACCGCGCGGTTGCTGGCCCGGGTTGCCGATTCCATGGCGGCAGGCAAAACCGACGCGAACGCCTGGTTCGACGCCGGCTACTATGTCGAGGCGCTACGGCAAGTCACCTTCATTTACCGGCACGATATGCTCTCTCCCGCCGAGCGGGCACAATGGAAGCTGCGTGGCGAGAAACAGGGGCTCGATGGCCGTCCCTGGGTGGAGAAGGCGATTCAGCTTGGTGGCCAGGGCATGGACCCGGCGATCGCGAAGATCGAAGGCTACCGTGAAGCCGATCTCAAACATCGCAAGCAAATGGCCGGGAAATAGTGTAGATTTGCATCCATGAAGCTCTTGGCATGGATGCTGGCGGCGAGTTCCTTCGCACCTTGGACCGCGGGAGTGGACGTTTCTCCCCTCGTGCCTGGCGCGCAACGCCACAGCATCCATTCCTACTTCAATACATCGCCGGAAAGCCCGGATGGCCGGTGGGTGCTCTTCTATACCTCCACAACCACGGAAGGGCACAAGGGCGAGGTGCGCATTCGCGAGCGAGCCACGGGAATCGAGAAGGTGCTGGCATCGAGCATTACCACCGAAGATGCGCACCGCGCCGCGTGCCAGCAATGGGTATCGCGCGGCCGCACCGTTGTTTTTCACGATCTGCGCGATGGCCACTGGGTGGTGGCCGCCGTGGACGTGGCAACCGGCAAACAGCGGGTGATCGCACGCGACCGTATGGTGGGTTGGGGCACGCCCGATGGGGATATCGTGCCGGTGTACGGCCCGCATTGGGACGCGAAGGCGTTGCGCGATCTGGAATTGGTCAACGTCAACGATGGTTCGGTACGGACGTCCGTCACGGCGGCGGCTGTGCGCAAGCAGTATGGCGAGCAGGTGAACGCGCGCTTCGGTGATCGCGATATTTCGATCTTCTTTCCCATCCTCAGTCCCGATGCAAAGAAGGTGGTGTTTAAACTGGCCACGCCGTCGGGCGGCGATTTTCGCAGCAAAGCGGCGAGCGATAGAGAAACGCTGCTCGGCTATGATCTGGAAGCGGGCCGGTTTCTGTTCTTCCGTGCGAAATGGGGGCACCCGGCCTGGCATCCTGATTCGCTCCGCCTGATCAACGTGCCCAATCTGCTGATCGACGCACGGAGCGGCGCGGAAGCCGCCATCCCCGGATTGCCGCCGTTCCCCGGGTCGCATCCCTCCATCAGCCCCGACGGTAAGCTGTTCGCCTCCGACACGACGCTCGAAAAGTTCGGGGGAACGAAGGCGGAATGGGGTGTGGTGGTTGGCGATCTGGAGGGCACACGCTACCGGATCTTGCATCGCTTCCGGAATGACCAGGGTGCGAAGTCGTGGCGCGTCTCGCATCCGCACCCGGTGTTCAGCGCGGATTCGCGGCGGATCTA
>CALFYN010000105.1 GCA_937952345.1 uncultured Acidobacteriota bacterium | reverse complement strand
GCCCCTGCGGCAGCGGCGAAAAATACAAGCGCTGCTGCGGCAAAAACGCTCCCCCAGTCCTTCATAACGAAAACGGGCAAGCCCGCCACGAGGCGAACCTGCCCGTTCACTAATACAAAATGAGACGCCGGAGCCTACTGCATCCGCCGCCGTACCAGAAACGCCATCCCGCCGGCGAGCATCAGCATCACCGTCCCCGGTTCGGGTACGTCTTCCACCAGCGGCGCCACGCCATTGATGTCGATGCTGTTCTGCGGAATCTGAACCGACAGGTCAACGAATGACTCCTCCGGGTTGGACTTCGTCAGTGTCAGAAGTGCGCTCCACTGCGTGAACGCCTGTCCCGCCAGGCTCGTCATGTCAATTAGCAGCGGCCCCGTCGTTGCCGAGGACACTAACTCGCCGCTGTTGGCTACCCCGGAGATTTCATTGAACGCGCCCCCGCTGTTGATATCCACAGCCAGAGTCCACGCGTAATCCGTCGGCGATTCGCTGATAAACGCGCTCCCGATGAACTCGAACGTAATCTCCAGTTGTTGCAGTGCCGCGTCGAACGTCCCGCTTCCGAATCCCGCCGCGCCAGCCGACAGAATTACGTCTCCAATCCCGGACGCCGAACAACTTCCGCCCGACGAATTGAAGATCTTGATCCCTGTCACGCCGCCAACCGTGCCGGTGGACTGAAACTGCATCGTGTCCCCATCGCATAAAGAAAATGCGGTGCCAGGATCGAACGTCGCCGCCCCCATCGACATCGCCGCCGCGGCGGCCAGGGGCATAATCTTTAGCGCCCCGCTCTTCGCTGTTGACCGTAGTAGCGCCTTCGCGCGTTGCACAAAATCCATAGTGAACCTCGAGAGAAACTTTGTTCAGACAGAAAACACATTGGGCCTGTAAACCCAATGCAAGTCAAACGTACATCGTCCTGTCCAGTACTTCACTTTACGGGGAGAGTACTTTTTAAGCGAAAGTCCTAATACAAGCTATCACAGAATCACCTACAAACGTATGACAAAATACACATCCCTCCGCTTCTCCTACCTGCGATACACTACCCCAATGGCTTCCCACTCCACCTCCAACTCCCGCCGTTCCTTCTTCCAAAGCCTCGGCGCGTCCCTCCCCGCCAGTTGGCTCGCCATGCAATCCTCCCTCGCCGCCGCTCCATCCCCCGCCGCCGAGGACTACTGGACCCTCGTCAAGCGCCAGTTCCCTCTTGCCGACGGCCTCATCTACCTCAACGCCGCCAACGTCTGCCCCTCCTCCCGCCCTGTCCTCGACCGCCACCAGCAGTTCCTCCGCGATTTCCACGCCGACCCCTCCTTCCAGAACCGCGACAAGTACGAACCCATGCAGGAAAGCCTCCGCTCCAAGCTCGCCCGCATGCTCCAGGCCACCCCAGACGAAATCGCCATCACCCGCAACACCTCCGAAGGCTCCAACATCATCGTCAACGGCATCGATCTCAAAGCCGGCGACGAAATCCTCATCACCTCCCACAACCACCCTTCGAGCAACGATTCCTGGAAAGTCCGCGCCAAACGCCACGGCCTCGTCGTCAAAGAAGCCCCTGTGCCAATCCCCGCCACCAGCGCCCAGCAACTGCTCGATTCCATCGAAAAGCTCATCACCCCGCGCACCCGCGTCCTCGCCGTCACCCACGTCACCAGCACCACCGGCAACCGCTACCCCGCCGGGGAAATCGGCCGCCTCGCCCGCCGCCATAACCTTTGGTATCACCTCGATGGCGCGCAAACCTTCGGCGCACTCGATGTCTCCGTCAGCAAGATCGGCTGCGACTCCTTCTCCGGTTCCGCCCACAAATGGTTCATGGGCCCCCTCGAAGCCGGCGTCCTCTACGTCCGCGCCGAGCGTATCCCCACCCTCTGGCCTTCCATCATCACCGCCGGCTGGAAAGACAACCTCAAAGGCGCGCGCAAGTTCGAGGTCTACGGCCAGCGCGACAACCCGCGCATCGCCGCCTTTGAAGCCGGCGTCGACTTCATCGACATGATCGGCATGCCCGCCGTCGAAGCCCGCCTCGGAAAGCTGGTCACACGCCTCAAAGAAAATCTTGCCGCCATCCCGCAAGTGCACTTGAAGACCAGCCGCGACTTCACCCTCAGCGGCGGCGTCATCAAGTTCCAGGTCAAGGGACGAGCCACAAACGATTTATACAGCACGCTTTACTCGAAACACCGCGTCGCCCTTGCCCAGACCGCCACCGGCGAAAGCGAAGGCCTCCGCTTCTCGCCCCACATCTATAACTCCATCGAAGAGATGGATCAGGCCGCTGCAATTGTTCGCAAACTCGCCTGACCTGCATGCTATTCTAAGGGCATCCAGCAAGGAAACGGTACCGCCCGCTCACCGTCCTGTAGAGGTTCCTTGTCTGTGGGGGTCTTACCGTATAGGGATCTCAATTGCAGTCCTTCGTCCGTTGTGGGCTTCCAATCTCCCCGGCGCTCAGGATCTGTCCCCTACAGCAAACAAAGTGGAGGGTTCATGTTTTATTACGCCGCGCTTGCGCTCCTGTTGTGCGCAAGCCTCGAAGCCGCGCCGAAGCTTCGTCTCGTCACCACTACCGTCGGCCCGGTTTCCGTCACCCAGGGCTCCAACCCCAATGCCCAAACCGTCGAGGCCTACAATGCCGGAGACGGCAATCTGAACTTGTCCGCCACGTCCACCGTGGCCTGGGTCAGCGCCTCCATCGGTGGCTCCCGCCCCTGCAATCTGCGCGAAGGCTCCTGCCTGCCCGTTAACTTTCAGTTTCAAACCAACGAACTCGCCGCCGGAACCTATACCGGCACTGTCACCCTCCGTGACCCCAATGCGCTCGATGCTCCGCAAAACATCACCGTCACCGTCCAAATCGGCGGCGGAGTCCCCAGTGAAGTGAACCTATTCGTCCCGCCCAACGGATCGAGCGACGAACTCCGTTTCACCACCAACAGCGTCCTCGTCCCCAACGTCAACACCTCCTCCGGCGGCTCGTGGCTTTCCCTTGCTCTCGAAGGCAGCGGCAGCTTCCGTTTCGTGTTCCCCTACCGAGTCATCGGCCGCCATCTCGAAGAGATGCCCGAAGGCCAATACTCCGGCACCGTCGCCGTCAGCAACTCGCAGGTCGCCGCGGAGAACAAGACCATTCAGGTGCGCCTGAACGTCACCTCGCAGCCCATCGCCCGTTCCGTCCAGCGCGAATTCAGCTTCCGCATCGCCGAAGGCGCTCCTGCCCTCGAAGTGCCGCTCAATCTCTTTAACGGCGGACTCGGCACACTCACGCTCAGCGATGCCACCGCCACAGCCGCATCGGGCGGATCGTGGCTCAGCGTCCAACGCGACGGCAACCGCGTCACCGTCAAAGCCGATCCCGCCGGACTCTCCACCGGAGTCTACACCGGCACTCTTTCCATCGCCTCGAATGCCGCCAATAGTCCGCTGCGTGTTCCCGCACGGCTCGAAGTCGTCGCCCAGGGACCACCCACCGCCGCCTTCGGTGGCATCCTCAACAGCGCCAACTTCGATGCCGGACTCGCCCCAGGCAGCGTCGCCGCCATCTTCGGCGAGCAACTCTCCATGCAGCCGCCGGGCTCGGCTTCCGCCGTTCCCCTCGAAACCCAATTGAACGGTGTCCGCGTGCTGGTCAACGATCAGGCCGCGCCCATCTACTACACCTCGTCTAATCAGGTGAACTTCCAATTGCCCATCAACACGCCCGCCGGCAGCGAAGCCGTTATCAAAGTCGAACGTGACGGCACGGCCGGAAACGGCGTTGCTGTCCCCATCGCCGAGCGCGCCCCGCGCATCATCACCATCGGCAACAACGGCATCGTCGTCAACGCCCGCGACGGCTCCATGGTCAACTTCGGCGGCCGCCCCGCCAAGCCCGGCGATGTGCTCACCATCTACCTCGTCGGCATGGGTGTTACGGATCCCGTCGTAGCCACCGGCACCTCGGCCCCTGCCGCGGAACCGCTCGCCCGAGTCACTCCCGAACCGAAGGTCATCTTAGGCAGCCCCTTCATGGGGACAATCGTCCTCGAACCGTTATTCGCTGGACTCACCCCCTCGCTCGTCGGCCTCTATCAGATGAACGTCGAACTGCCCCTCGATGTCCCCATCGGCGACATCTTCCTCGGCGTCGAAGGCGACGGCTACCGCAGCAACAACATCATGATCCCGATCCGGGAGTAGCCACCAGCCCCTTCGCCGCATGCTGCTCGAGCAGCGCCGCCTCATAGCGAGCCTTCGCTTCTGCATCGCGTTCCGCCCGCGTCGAGAAGTACGTGTAGGCGATCACCGGCCGCCGCCGCGTCGAGCGGTTCGCCCCTGCATAGTGCACCGTCAGCGAATGATGCACCAGCACGTCGCCCGGCGCTACCGTGCAAACCACCGGCTCGCCGAAGTTCCGTGGGTCTTCCAGCAACCCCTGCGAAAACCCGAGGATGTTCGATGCCCCGTGTTCCCGCACCCCGAATTTGTGCGAACCCTTGACATACACCAGCGCCCCGTTCTCTTCGTCGATCGGCTCCAGCGGGATCCACACCGTCAATGCCTCGTTCGGCCGCAGGCAAAAGTAGTAGCCGTCCTGATGCGGCGGAGTCGCATGATTCCGCCCCACCGGCTTATCGAAGTACTCCACGTTCTGCGCCTCTACCGGCCCCATCATCGCCACGGCCAGATCGTGGATCTTGCCCCGCGACTTCCAACTCGCCAGGCTCGGCTCATGATCGAGCGCATGCGACTGCTTGATCGTCGAGCGGTCCCCGTAGTCTTCATACATCACCGCCCGCTGATCGAGCCGCGGTGCGATCTCCACCACAAACCGGGTGAACCCCGCCCGCAGATGCTCCACCTCATCGGGAGTGAGGTAACCCCGCAAGACGGCAAACCCGTCTCGTTGAAACTGTTCGAGCGCCAAATCCATCATTGGCTCTAATCTTATAATGACGGGAATGTGGGGCGGCGCCCCTGCGCCGCGGCCGGCCCCCTGGCCGGCCATTGGAGCGAAGCTCCAAAGGAACTAGAATGACCGAACGCCTCTACTACCACGACGCGACCCTCACCACCTTCACGGCCCAAGTCCTCGAGGCCGCCGAAGACGGCCGCCGCATCTACCTCGATCGCAGCGCCTTCTACCCCGCCTCCGGAGGCCAGCCCTCCGACCGCGGCACACTCTCGGGCATCGAAGTCCTCGACGTCATCGATGAAGACGACCGCGTCGCACATATCCTGGCCACTCCACTCAACGCCCCGACAGTCGAAGGCATCATCGACCAAACCCGCCGCCACGACCACATGCAGCAGCACACCGGCCAGCACCTGCTTTCCGCCGTCCTCGAAGAGCTCTACTCCACCCCCACCCTCAGCTTCCACATGGGCGCGGAAGTCTCCGATATCGAAATCGGCACCCCCACCCTGACCCCCGATCAGATCACCGCCATCGAAGCCCGCGTCAACGAGATCATCGCCCGCAACCGTCCCGTCACCGTCGAGTTCGAAGATGCCGCCACGGCCCAAGGCCTGCGCAAACCCTCCGATCGTCCCGGCATCCTCCGCATCGTTACCATCCAGGCCATGGACCGCAGCGCCTGTGGAGGCACCCACGTCTCGCACACTTCCGCCATCGGCCCTGTCCTCCTCCGCAAGCTCGACAAAGTCCGCGGCAACGTCCGCCTCGAGTTCGTCTGCGGCACCCGCGCCCTGCGCGCCGCCCGCCGCGACTACGAGCGCTTGAACGACATCGCCCGCACACTGTCCGCGGCCCCCGAAGAAACCCCCGCACTCGTCGCCGCCTTGCAGTCAAAGGCCGCCACCATCGAGAAGGCCAACCGCAAGCTGGCCATCGAACTCGCCTCGCTCCAAGGCCGCCAGTTGTACGAAGCCGCCACTCCCGATGCCACTGGACTCCGCCGCCATCAGCACAACGAACCCGGGGCCATCGGCGACGAAGTCCGGGCCCTCGCCCAAGGCTTCACCGCCGGATCCCGCGCCATCTTCCTCGCCATCTCCGAATCGGCCCGCGCCGTGATGCTCGCCGCCTCGAAGGACAGCGGCGTGAACGCCGGCGACATCCTTAAGCAATGCCTCCAAGCCGCCGGAGGCCGGGGCGGCGGCAACCCCCAACTCGCCCAGGGCAGTGTCCCCACCCCCGAAGCCCTCGCCACGTTGACTCAGTTGCTCAACCAGCGTCTGGGCTGAGAAACTGAAAGTACGGATGGTCCCACCCCGGTTTTCCATAGGTCCGATTTCGATTGCCCCGGCCACTGTGCTTGCACCCATGGCCGGAGTGACCGATACTGTCTTCCGCCGCCTCATCCGCAACCAGAGCGGCTGCGGGCTGTTGATGACCGAGTTCACCTCCTCCCACGGAGTGGTCAACCTGCGCAAGACGCGCAAGCCCACCAAGGCCTTCCGCTACCTCTATTACGAACCGGAAGAGCACCCGCTCAGCGCCCAGCTATTCGGCTCCGATCCCGTGGTGATGGCCGAAGCCGCCCGCGTCTGCGAAGACCTCGGCTTCGATGCCGTCGATATCAACTTCGGCTGCCCCGTCAACAAGGTGGTCAAGTGCAATGGAGGCTCTGGGCTGCTGCGCGACCTGCCCCTCGTCGAGACGCTGCTCCGCCATGTGCGCGCCGCCATCCGCATCCCGCTCACCATGAAGTTCCGCGCCGGATGGAACGACCGCGAACTCGTCTACCTCAAGATGGGCCGCATCGCCGAGGAGTGCGGCCTGCAAGCCATCGCCCTCCATCCGCGCACCCGCGAGCAAGGCTACTCCGGCATCTCCGATTGGACGCGCATCGCCGAACTGAAAGCCCACGTCCGCATCCCCGTCATCGGCAACGGCGACATCCTCTCGCCCGAGGACGCCGCCCGCATGGTCCGCGAGACCAACTGCGACGCCGTCATGATCGGCCGCACCGCTTCCTCGAACCCATGGATCTTCCGCCAGATCGAACAGTACATGGCCACCGGCACTTACTGGAAGCCGAGCGAGCGCGACCGCTATGAGATCATGCGCACCTACTACTCCATGCTGCATGAGAAGAACGCCCCCGACGCCGTCGGCAAGATGAAGCAGTTCGCTTCCTACTTCACCCACGGAGTCCGCAACGGCTCGAAACTGCGCGCCGCCATCTACCCGTCGCACAAGCCCGAAGAGATCCTCGATCAGGTGGACCGCTTCTTCGAAAGCGAACTGCTCGCCGCTTCCTAACTCCGCTGATAGTAAGCGCCCGGCGGCGTCAGGTAAGCAATCGCCAGTTCCGGCGTCTCCAGCCGTTTCTTCCACGCCCGCGATTCAAACAGCAGCGACAGCGTGCAGGTGGTCAACAGCGTTCGCTCCACCGGATAGAGCGGACGCCCCGTGACAAACATCTCTTCCATGCAGTGCACCAGCCCGTCGAAGTGCGCCAGCGGCCGCGATGCTCCGCTCTCGCGAGGCAATCCGAAGTGCGTCGCCACCGGCGTCGCGTTGCCCTTCAACTTGCCCGCGAAGGTCCATCCGCTCGAGTGGCCGTTCAACATGTAGGCCACCGCCTTCAGCCCGTCGCGATACTCCAGCACGAACGCCGCCGGCGCTTTCACGTTGTCCTCGATCCGCCCCGGCTTGACCGACGGCGTTCGGCCCAGCGCCGCTTCGAGCAGCGGCACGCTCCACCGTCCCGCGCCGTCGCGCCACTTCCATACCGCATCGCCATCGAGCCACTCCACGGCGCGTATCCCCGACTCGCCGCCCTTGCGCCGCTCCACCATACACTGCAGCGATTCGAGCGTATGGAAGCCATAAGCATCCATGTCCCCGTAGCCGAGCACCACCGCGCTCTCCATCGCCGCTCCATAGGGAACCTCGGCATGCGGCGTCCGCACGGTCAGCGGAATCGACGACCCGGCCATCAGCGGAAAGCGCAGTTCCCGCGACCAGCCGTACATTGCCTTCGCCTTCTGCCACGAGTAGGAGAAGTGCTTATCGCAAAACACCGGCACCGACTTGCCCGTGCGCCGGAACACTTCCACGATGCGCTCCATCAGTTCATAGCGCGGATACATCTTCTGGCCGCGATCGTTCACCGGATAGTTGCCATGCTCGCCGACGAAGCAGACAGCGTCCACCGCCAGATCGCCACCCCCCATGGTGATCGCCTCACGGATGGTCGGAAACACACGGAAGCCGTGCTTCTCGGCCAGCGTGCGGCTCAAGTCCGCCGGCGGCGTCTGATCGACATACATCGACACCACATGCGTGCGCGGCTTGGTGAACACGCCGTTCGGCGAATAGCCTTCGAGCAGCCTGCCCACGATCACGTTGGCATGCGTGTTCAACCGCCCGTCGTTGGTGTACATGGTGACGATGGCCGCCACCCGCTTGGGCTCTGCCTGCGCCTGCGCCGGCAACCCGGCCGCTGCCATTCCCGCCAGCATCGTTCTGCGTTGCATCTTGAACCTCACAGCATCTGGCGGAGCCGCTCCGCCGTCCACTTCACGGCGATGTCGATCATCGCCTCGCCCTTGGCCGTCGAAGCGAGCTTTGCCTCGCGTGCGAACTCCTCTTCCTGCACGGCCGACTTCGGATCCTTAATATGCAAGTGCTCCTTGATCTTCTCGTAATTCACGCCTTCCCAATGCACGCGCTCGGGGAAGGCGGCCATGGCGAAGGATGTCTCGAACTCGGCGGCATGGCCGGGCGCCTTGCCGCTCTCCATGTACTTGCGCACGATCTCCGGCTTGTAGGCGTCCCAATAGGAATTGAACTCGATGCGGATGCCGAGCTTCTTGGCGAAGTCCGGCACCGCCGCGCGCAGCGGAGCCACGTTGCCGCCATGGCCGTTGAGGACGAGGATGTTCTTGACGCCGTGGGTCTGGAGGCTTTCGCAGATATCGAAGACCACGGCGAGGAACGTTTCCTTCTTCAACGTTAACGTGCCTTTGCGATCCATCCAGTGCGGCGAAATGCCCACCGAGACAGGCGTGGCTACCATCACCTTCGGATAGTGCAGCAGTGCCGCCTTCTGCGCCACCAGTGTCACGCTGGCTGTGTCCTGAATCATGGCCAGATGTTCGTTGTGCTGTTCGGTGCTGCCCGTGGGAACGATGACGGCCTTCAGCGTTCCGCTCTCCTGCAGTTCGCGGAACTCCTTGCGTGTGCTCTCCCAGAGCAGGACTTTGCGGGGGTTGGCATAGCCCGCGCCGGCGGCTTCGATTTGCGCCTTCCCCGGGGCGGCAAGACCACAGGCAGCCATGCTGTAGAGGAAGGAACGTCGATGAGAGTTCATGGCTAGAGATGATATCAACTAAAGTCCGGCCAACTGTGATCGATATTACGGATAGGGGCGGCGACACGTCCATCCCGATACAAGGAGCATTCCGTTGACGACCACTCTACCTGCTGTTGGGGCCGCATCCGTTGCCGATAAAGCCCACTTTCTCGATTGGCTGCCCATACCCGTTGTGGCGATGGACACTTCGCACACACTTGTCTACATCAATCGCATGGCCGCTGCCGTTGCGGGCATGGAGCCTGAGGAGTGCGTTGGTAAGAAGTTCTGGGAAGTGCTCTACGACAGTCCGGCATGCCATGCGGAGAAGTGTGCGGCGGGAGTGGCCGTGCGCACGGGCAAGGTTTCCACGGGCGAAGCCCATTTTCAAGTCCGCGGGCGGGACTGGCCGGTTCGGGTCATCTGCTCTCCGCTCTATGACAGCGACGGACGCACGGTGATCGGCTGCTTCCAGGTGATGTATGAAGCCCAGGAAGAGATCCATGTGTCACGGGAAATCCTGCGGCTGGTGACCGCCGGCCGGGCGGGCGATCTCACCACGCGGGGCAACCTGGATGAATTCAAGGGCAATTTCCGTACTCTCGTGGAAGGGCTCAACGCATTGCTGGAAGCCTTCGTCCATCCGATCCGCACGTTCGGTGAGAGCGCCACGGCACTGGCTTTCTCTTCGGATACGCTTTCCGGTGTGAGCCAGCTTCTGGTGAGCAACGCGGAGGAAACGGCAGCGCAAGCGCGGGCCGCATCGGGGGCCAGCGGGCAGGTTTCGAGGAACGTCTCGGCAGTCGCCACGGGTGCCGAGCAGATGCAGATATCCATCCGCGAGATCTCCAAGAACTCGAACGAGGCGGCCCGTGTGGCGCGCAGTGCCGTGAGCTTCGCCAAGGACACGAACGTCAAGGTGAGCAAGCTCGGCGAGTCGAGCCGCGAGATCGGGAATGTGGTGAAGGTGGTGACCTCGATCGCCCAGCAGACCAACCTGCTGGCCCTCAACGCGACCATTGAAGCGGCGCGCGCCGGCGAAGCGGGCAAGGGGTTTGCCGTGGTCGCCAACGAGGTGAAGGAGTTGGCCAAGAAGACGGCCAAGGCGACCGAGGAGATCGGCCAGAAGATCGAGGCGATTCAAGCCGACACCAAAGCGGCGGTGCAAGCCATCGAGGAGATCGGGTCATTCATTAATCAGATCGACGACTTCACGAACGTCATTGCGGCGGCCATCGAAGAACAGACCGCGACCACCAACGAAATCGGGGTGAGCATCACGCAGGCGGCGCAAGGGGCGGAAGATATCGCCACCAATATCACTACAGTTGCCACGGCGGCGCAAAGCACGACGCAGGCAGCCGGCCAGGGACTGCAATCGTCGCAGGACATCAGCCGCATCGCAAGCCAGTTGCAGAAGATGCTGAGCGAGTACAAATACTGACCCGCGCGGAGGGGGCTACACTCTAGGTGTATGTCTCCCCTTGGCCTTATCCTCATCGCCGCCATGGCGGCTCCGGCCGCGGAATTAGTGCTGCCGGCCGCGGCGCTGGAGCGCAGCGGTCCCACGCCGGTGGTGTACCGCATGAACTCGCTGGCCACGGGCAAGGGGGAACTGGCGGTGCGCTGGACGGACTCCTACGGCCGGCTGATCGAAGACCGCACGATCCCCATCACTCTGAACGACGAGAACGAAATCGGCTTCTCGATCGACACGCGCCGGGCCGTGGCAATGCAGAATGAACTGACCGCGCAACTGCGATTCGAAGGGGTCAACCGGCGGGGCCAGAAGGACACGCGTGAGGAGACGGTGAAGGCCGGGTTCATCGCTATTCCGCCCGTTCGGCAGTGGTGGGATTACGAGATTATCATGTGGCAGCGCCACTCGGCCGAGCAGGCGGCGGCGCTCCAAGCGGTGGGCATCAGCGGAGGGCAGCACGTGGCCCGCACGAAGTCTCTTCCCGACTTCCTGCTGCGGAACAACCTGCGCTGGTATGCGGAAAACATGGCCACCGACTTTTACGCCGAATACCACCGTTATTTTCCGGATCGCACGAATAGCTGGAAATTCAACGAAGTCCGCGAGCAATATCAGAAAGACCGCGGCAACAAGGAGGCGTTGAAGCGGCGGCCGAGCTTGAACGATGCGGTGTGGATCGCGCGCATCCGCGAGCGGCTTATTGAGAACACGAAATACTACTCGCCGTACAAGCCATTCTTCTATAGTCTGGGGGACGAATCGGGGATTGCCAATCTGGCTGCCTTCTGGGACTTCGATTTTTCCGATGAGTCGATTGTGCCGATGCGGCGCTGGTTGCGCGAGCGCTACGGGAGCCTGGAGCGGCTGAACGCGCAGTGGGAGTCGAACTTCACGGCATGGGATCTGGTGATGCCTCCCACGACGGATGAAGCGATGCAGCGGCCGGGTGAGAATTTCTCGGCCTGGAGCGATTTCAAGGAATGGATGGACATCAGCTTCGCGGCTGCGCTGCGGATGGGCCGTGAGGCGATTCAGTCCGTCGATCGGGATGCTTATGTTGGCATTGGCGGTGGCCAGATGCCGGGATGGGGCGGCTATGATTACTCGCGCCTCACGAAGGCGCTGAATGCCATCGAGCCTTACGATATCGGCAACAACATCGAGATCATCCGCTCGCTCAACCCGAACATGGCGGTGTTGACGACGTCGTTTGCCACGGGAGTTTGGGAGAAGCACCGCGTGTGGTACGAACTGCTGCACGGCAATCGCGGCCTGATCATCTGGGATGACAAGCAGGGGTTCATCGGGCCGGGGACGGAGATCAACGCACGCGGGCGGGAGGTGGAACCGTACTATCGCGAACTGCGTGCGGGTATCGCCACGCTGCTGGTGAACAGCCGGCGCATGGCCGATCCCATTGCCATTCATTACTCGCAGCCGAGCATGCGGATTGAATGGATGCTGGCGCAGCGGCCGAAGGGCGAATCGTGGGTGAAACGCAACTCGAGCACGGAATATCGCGACAGCGCATTCCTGCGCTTGCGTGAATCGTTCTGCCGCGTTGTGGAAGACACGGGACGGCAGTACAACTTCGTTTCCTACGATCAGGTGGAGCAAGGCGAGTTGCTGCGCGGCGGGTATCGAGTGCTGCTGCTGCCGAAGTCGACGGCGTTATCAGCGGCGGAAGCGGAGGCCATGCGGCGCTTCGTCGCGCAGGGCGGGACGCTGATTGCGGAGGGCGAACCCGGGCTGTTCGACGGGCACTGCCGCCGGTTGCCGAAGGGGCAGTTGGAAGATGTGTTCGCGGCGGGCACATACGGCAAGGGGCGGGCGGTGCTGTTGCAGGATTCCCTGCTCAGCTACCACATGGATCGTGTGGTGGAGAAGGAAGGCGCGGCGCGCCGCATGATGGAGGGACTGCTGGCCGCCGTGCCGCCGCGGTT
>CALFYN010000104.1 GCA_937952345.1 uncultured Acidobacteriota bacterium | reverse complement strand
GTGCCGATGGCGGCGATGGCGGTGTCGTCCACCTGCACATCGGTTTGCACGGGCAGGCTCAGCACCAGGCGTTCGAGCGAGGTCAACGTGGCGAGATGCTGGAAACTGTCGCGGGATGTTTTGACCGGCATGGAGTGCCACGTACGGCCGGAGATGTAGAGTTCGCGGAGATCGGTGAGTGCGCTGAGGCGCGCGAATTCGTTGGGCTGAACGATCAGCGGGACAAGGTTGACGGTGTGGATGCGGATGTCGCCGGAAGGCAGATGTGCAATCTCGGCGATGCGCCGCGGGCTGCCGTGCAGCACAACGGTTCCGCCGAGCCGGAGAACCCATTCGGCGGTAGCGCGGTCTGTGGCGGCATGAAGTTCGACTACGGCCAGCAACAGCAGAAGGCTCGACAGTTTGTTCACGATTGCCCCTCGTTCCCTTGCATCCTATCAAACGCGGGAAGGCGAATCAGAGGCCCAGCTTCTTGCGGCCTTCGGGGGTGAGGCGGTTCGAATTCCATCCCGGTTCCCAGGTTTGCTCGACGACAACGTGGCGCACGCCGGGCACTTTCATGAGGGTCTGGCGGACGGGTGCGGAATTGCCACCGGAGCCGAAGGTGAAGTAGCCGATCAAGGGCCGGCCACGATGGGGCATGGCCATGATGACGTGCACAACATCGCCTTGCACACGCAGGTCGTAGACAAGGCCGAGATCGACGACGTTGATGTCGCTGCGATAGAGCTGCTCGTCCTTGCAGGCGCGCAAGGCGTCCCAGAGGAGCTTCTTCGAAATGGGGGAATCGCCGGCTTCACCGGGCTTCGCCAATCGTCCGGGCTGCTCTTTGGCGGCGAGGCTGCGATCCAGTTCGCCCGCGGAGACGGTGTAAGGATTCACCAGGCGGTGGCGCAGATTTTCGAGTTGCGTGGCGCCGTCGGCGAGATAGGGAATGGCGGCGTAGGCGTTCTTCTGATGCAGCACCGTCCCTTCGGGCACCTGCTTGCCGGGGAGCGGATAGCGGCTCCAGACGTGGCCGTGCCACTTATAGAAGAAGAGCGGCGCACCGGTGTGGCGCACGCGCGGCAGGCCGTCGGCGCGATGTTCCAGGAAGAGCGCGGCGAAGGAATCCTTGCTCTCCTTGTGGAAGAAGCCGACGGCCCACAGATCTTCGTTGAGCTTCGGATCGACGGGTCCGGTGCGCATCTTGCCATCCGGACCCATCCACAGCATGTCGGTGAACGACTGGCCGGAGAAGACCCACTCGTCGTCGCGCAGCGCATCGGCTTCGACATCCTTGATGGCCGTCATGCGGCCCATTTTGTGAAACCACGGCAGGCCGGCGTAGAAACGGTATTCGACATCGACATGAATGCGGCTGGGCGAGAAGACGGGGTGCACGGGCGAGTAGGGAAAACCCCAGCGGCGGATGGAAGTACACAGGGGCCCGCGCACCACTTCGTAGTCGGGGCAGGTGTCCCAGAGCGTGATGCGCATCTTTTGAAGATTGCCGGATGTGACGTAATCGTGCGCCCAATCGATGCCGGGCGGCTCGCCGTGCCCTTCGCCGCCGGCGAAAAGTTCCAGGCCGTGCTCGCGCTTGATGGTGAGCCGTTCGAGCTGGCCCATCTGGCGGGAGAGGCGGGCGCGGAAGAAATCGTTTTCGATATCGAGCGCGAAGCCTTCGCCGCGGGTTTCGAGATCAGTGACGTATTGCGGGAGTTCGGCGTCGGGATTGCCGTGCAGCAGCAGATAGGTGAGCCGCTGGTGCGCCGCTCCGTGGGCCATGAAGAGCACCTTGGCGGAGCGGGTGTCGCCGCGCACGATTTCGTGAAACACCTGCGACGGCACTTCGCGGAGCATGGCTCCGGCAACGCGCACGACGCGCAGTTCGCGGGCCAGCGAGGCGCACTGCGCGGTGGGGACGGCGACGGTGACTTCGACGGGTTCGGGCGGGCGGCTCTGGCCGGTGGTTTCGTCGAGGGTGATGGTTTGGAAATGGCTCCAGGGGCGGGCCCACTGGCGCCATGCGGGCGGCAGGGAATCGACACGTTGGGTGCGCGAGGCGGCACCGATAGGCGTATCGGCGGGCGATTCTTCCACCATCGCCTGCTGGGCGATGTTGCGAATGGAATGGGCAATAGCGCGGGCGAGGCGGAAATCCTTCTTCTTCCATGCTGCCTCCAGCAGGCGCATCTTCTCTTCGAAGGGGTCGGTGCGATCCCAATATCCGGTTTCGGCCATGGCTTCTATTCTCTACGAAAACGTTGACGGAGTTTAATGTTTCAACCTTGTGATCCGATTGCATCCCAATCGTCACGGGGATTAATCTGTTAGAGACAAGGGGTCAACGAGGATGTGTCTTCCCGCCAACCGGTGGGGCGGTACTCCTAACGAAAATTTAGAATCCGCAGGAGAGATAAAGAATGCGATCCAAGCTGTTCGCCGTTCTTCTCGCTTTTGCCTCGATGGGTTATGCCCAGACGTTTGCCGACATTTCCGGGGAAGTGAAGGATCCGTCTGGAGCCGTAATTGGCGGGGCTCGTGTCACGCTTATCAACACCGCAACG
The DNA here is from genome assembly GCA_937952345.1 of uncultured Acidobacteriota bacterium. GTDB lineage: Bacteria > Acidobacteriota > Terriglobia > Bryobacterales > Bryobacteraceae > CADEFT01. The sequence goes on along the minus strand of CALFYN010000104.1, from coordinate 10,129 downwards.
AACGCCACTCGTGAAGCGGTCACCAATGAATCCGGCCTTTACAGTTTTCCACTCGTACAACCTGGGATATACAACATGCGTGTGGAACGGGAAGGCTTCAAGTCTGCAACGCGCACCGCAATCGAACTGCAGGTGCAACAATCGGCCCGCGTCGATATTGATCTGCAGGTCGGTCAGGTGAGTGAATCGGTGGAAGTGACGGCGCAAGGCGCGCTGCTTGCTTCCGAGAACGCCACCGTCGGTACGGTTATTGAGAACAAGCGCATTCTGGAATTGCCGCTGAACGGCCGCAACTTCCTGCAACTGGTATCGCTGTCGCCGAATACGGCAACGGATTTCCCGTCGGCGGGACAGGCCGGATCGCGGCAGGGCGGCGTGCGCGCGGCGCAGTCGATTTCGATTGCGGGCGCCCGCGCGCAGTTCAATCACTACACGCTGGACGGGGTGGAGAACACCGATCCGAATTTCAACACGTTCGTCGTGCTTCCTTCGGTGGACGCGCTGCAGGAATTCAAGGTACAGACCGGTGTTTATCCGGCGGAGTTCGGGCGCGCCACCAGCCAGATCAACGTGTCCACGCGCTCCGGCGGCAACGACTACCACGGTTCGCTGTTCTACTTCCTGCGCAACGACAAGCTGGATGCAAAGAACTATGCGTTCACGGCGGCACGGCCGGCGAAGGATCCCTTCAAGTGGAATCAATTCGGATTCATGCTGAGCGGCCCGGTGATTCTGCCGAAGCTGTACAACGGCAAGAACCGGTTGTTCTTCATGACGAACTATGAATGGTTCCGGCAGCGGCGCGGCGTGCAGGGCGTCTATAACCTGCCCGATACGGCGATGTATACGGGCAATTTCAACCACCCGAATGTCACGGCGATTTTCGATCCGCGGACGCGCGTCAACAACAACGGCGTGATCACGGCGACGCCGTTCGCCAACAACACCATTCCCACCTCGCGCATTCACCCGACGTCGGCGAAGCTGCTGGAGTTCTTCCCGCAGCCCAACCTGCAGGTGGCGAACCTTCGCAACAACCGCGTGCAGGCGCTGGGCCGGCCCGTCAATCGCGATCAGTTCATCGGGCGCGGCGATTTCAACGAATCATCGAAGTCGAACTGGTTCGGCCGCTATAGCTACGGCGATGAGAACGAATTGAACGAAGCGCTGCGGCTGAACGGAACGAAGCTGGTGACGAACTTCAAGCAGTACATGCTGTCGAATACGCGCGTGCTTTCGCCTTCGGCGGTGACGGAGACGCGGTTCGGCTACACGAAGTTCTACAACACGAACGGACCGGAGCTGGCCTTCACGCGCAACGTGGTGGGCGAGCTGAATATCGCGGGCCTGAATCCTGGTCCGGAAGTGCAGTGGGGCATCCCGTCGGTTGGATTCCAGGGCGTGTATAGCGGCTTTGGAAACGATTCGGAGGGGCCGTACGAGAACAACAACAGCTCCCTGCAATTCCTGAACAACACTTCGTTGATTCGCGGCAAGCACACGTTCCGCTTCGGCGCGGAAGTGCGGCAGGACCGCTACAACCAGGTGGGCAACCAGTTCGCGCGCGGTTCGTTCATCTTCGACCGCAACGCCACGCGCAACCCCTCGCAGAGCGGAACAACGGGCGATCCGTTCGCTGAATTTCTGCTGGGCGAAGTGTTCCAGCCGGAAGCGGCGGTTTCGATCGCCAATGCGCAGTTCCGCGCCACGTCGTTCTATCTGTATTTCGACGATACGTGGAAGCTGAACAGCAAGCTGACCATCAACTTCGGAATCCGCTATGAGAACACACCGCCATGGGAAGACCAGACGGGGACGCTGTTCAACGGGATTGTGCGGCAGGATGTGCGCGCCTACCAGGTGCAGGACCGCAGCATCTATCCGTTCTTCATGCGGCAGGGCCCGGCGTCGCAGGATCCCTATGCCGGGATTGCGCTACGCTGGCCGGATATCGAAGTGCGGCAGGACGGCTCGCTGGGCAACCGGCTGGTGGGCCGCGACAACAATGACTGGGCTCCGCGCTTCGGCATGACATGGGCGCCGTCGGAGAAGTGGGTGATTCGCACGGGCGCGGGCGTGTTCTATACGCAGGACACGGGCAACCCGCGGTTCGATATGGCGCGCAATCTCGCCGGACGGCTGCGGGACAATTCGAGCACGATCGCGCCGAACCTGCGCTGGGAGAACTCGCTGGCGGCGATTGCGGGCGGCGTGGCCAACGTGCCGCGTCCGTACACGTTCGCCAATCCGTATGACCGGCGCACGCCGTACTTCGTGCAGTACATCTTGAACGTGCAACGGGAACTGCCGAAGAACACGTTGTTCGAAGTGGGCTATATGGGCAGCGTGAGCCATCATCTGGAGGGACTGCGGGCAGTGAACGAAGCGATTCCGGCTTGCCCCAGCCGTACGGCGCGCCCGGGTTGCGAGAACGACCCGATCGCCGGGCTGGCGGTGAACCTGCGCTCGCCGTTCCCGAACTTCGGGCGCATCCAGTTGGTGGACAACGGCGGCAACGGCAGCTACAACTCGCTGGCCGGGAAATTGACGAAGCGTTACAGCAACGGCGTCACGTTCCTGGTGAGCTACACGTACGCGAAGGCGATCGACAATGCGAGCGCGATCCGCAATCAGGGTGGTGACACGCTGTTCCCGCAGAACAGCTACTGCCGCCGCTGCGAGCGGGCCCGGTCGAGTTTCGATACGCGCCAGCGCTACGTGACTTCGATGCTGTGGGACATGCCTTTCGGCAAGGGCCGCAAGATCGGCATCGATAACGCGGTGCTGAACGCCATTGCGGGAGGCTGGCAGGTGGGTTCGATCATCACGCTGCAGACCGGTTATCCGATCACGGTGACCAACAGCGCGGATGCATCGAATACAGGCGCGTTCTTCGACCGTCCGGACTCGACGGGCGTGAACGCGGACCTGCCGCGCGGGCAGCAGGACCCGAGCCGCTTCTTCAACACCGGGGCGTTTACGCGCAACCTGGTGGGGACGCACGGCAACGTGGGCCGCAACACGCTGGACGGACCGGGCATCATTGGCTGGGATTTCTCGACACTCAAGGATTTCCAGGTGCACGAGAATCACAAGTTCCAATTCCGGTTTGAGGCGTTCAATTTCCCCAATCATCCGAATTGGGGCAATCCGAACACGAACATCAACGCCGGGACGAACTTCGGTGTGATCACCGGAACGCGCGGCAACATGCGTAATCTGCAGTTCGCTCTGAAATATCTCTTCTAAGCGAAACCGGCAAGGCGAAGCACACACGGGCGGCTCCTCAATGGGGCCGCCTTTTTTATTGGATGGATCGTTTAGCGGGCGAGCGGGGCGGTGGGAAAAAATTACCCGATCGATATATCAGCAATCCGCGTAAGTGATTCCAGTCTCGTTGCCAGGGCATTTTGGCAGCCTCATTGCAGGGAATTGGGTATGAAAGGAGAAACCCAAACGATGAAAACAATCCCAGCAATGGCAGCGGTGATTCTGGTGGCGGCAGGCATGTTGCCCGCACAACCGAATCCCGTGCAGCAGGATGTGGAACGGCGCGACAACATGCCGGTCTACCGAATCGAAGTGGTGGGGCGCACGGCCAAGGCGGTGAATTACCGGCACCGCGGCGGAGCGACGAAAATCGACTTTCAGGGCACCTCTCTGTTGCCACGGGCACGCGGGGAGGCGAAGGTGGAAAGCAAGCAGGGCTATATCGAAATTGAGGTGGAATTCGATGATTTGCAGCCCGCCAATCGTTTTGGCCCGGAGTATCTCACCTACGTAATGTGGGCCATTACACCGGAGGGGCGGGCCAAGAATCTGGGTGAGGTATTGCTGAATGGGACGAAGAGCAAATTGAATGTCACCACCGAATATCAGGCGTTCGGACTGGTGGTGACGGCGGAGCCGTATTTCGCTGTGGCCCAACCGAGCGACGCCGTGGTGATGGAGAATGTGATCCGGCCGGACACACGCGGCAAGGTGGAGGTGATCGAGGCTAAGTATGAGCTGCTGAAGCGGGGCCAGTACCGTTTCGATCCGGCGGCGGCCACGGCTCGCCGCAACACGAGTGAACCCCTGGAACTGCAGGAGGCGCGGCACGCGGTGAACATCGCCAGTACGGCGGGCGCGGCGCGTTACGCATCGGATACGTTCCAGAAGGCGCGCAGCTTGCTCTCGCAGGCTGAGCTGTATCAGGCGCGCAAGGAGAAGAAGCCGACGGCGATGGTGGCGCGGGAGGCCGTGCAGACCGCCGAAGATGCGCGCTTGATCGCGCTGCAGCGGCAGGAAGAAGAGCGGCTCGCACGCGAGCGGCAGGCGGCGGCGGAGCGCGAAACAGCCGCGAAACTGAAGGCCGAGCAGGAAGCGCGCGCACGCGCCGAGGCGGAACAGCAGCGGCTGGCGGCGGAACGGCAGAAGCAGGCCGCCGAGCAGGCGCGTCTGGAAGCCGAACGCAATCGCCGCCTGGCCGATGAGGCGGCGGCGCGCACGGCGCGGGAGAAGGCGGAGGCGGAGGCGGCTCGACAGGCGGCGCTGCTGGCACAGGAGCGGGCACGACTGGAAGCGGAACGCGCTCACGCAGCGAAGGCAGCGGCCGATGAGGCGCTGGCCAAGGCACAACGTGAAAAAGACGAATTGCGCGCGCGGTTGCGCGAGCAGTTGAACTCGGTGCTGGAGACGCGCGAATCGGCGCGCGGCCTGATTGTCAACATGTCCGATGTGCTCTTCGATTTCGGGAAATATTCGCTTCGGCCGGGAGCTCGCGAGAAGCTGGCGAAGATTGCCGGCATTCTGGTGGCGCATCCGGGGCTGCGGCTGGAGGTGGAAGGCCACACCGACAGCGTGGGCTCGGATGAATTCAACCAGCGGCTATCGGAACAGCGCGCGTCCGCGGTGCGCGACTACCTCACACAGATGGGTGTCGGCATGACGGACATTACCTCGCGTGGATTCGGCGAATCGCAACCGGTGGCGTCGAACGGCACTGCCGCGGGCAGACAACAGAACCGGCGCGTGGAGATTGTCGTAAGCGGCGAACCGGTGGGCATACAGCCGACCCGTTCGGTATCTTCTCTCCGTTGAGCCCTCAATCCTCCGGGCTATTGTCCCCGCGGCGGTTCCCGAGACTGCCGCGGGGATTTTTTTGCGCCACGCGGCTGGCTATACTCAAACCGTGACATTCTTATTTTTGCTTTGCGCTTTGGCCTCGTCCGCATTCGCCCAGAACGGCAAGTGGATCCAGTTGTTCAACGGGAAGGATCTGAAGGACTGGCATGTGAAGATCACCGGGCATGCGCTGGACGACAATTTCGGGAACACGTTCCGCGTGGAGAACGGGCTGCTGAAGGTGGCCTACGATAAATACTCCACATTCGGCGGCAAGTTCGGGCATATTTTCTACAAGGACAAGTTTTCGCGTTACGTGATTGCGGCGGAGTACCGCTTTGTGGGGGCGCAGGCGCCGGACGGGCCGGGATGGGCGACGCGCAACAGCGGGATCATGCTGCATTCGCAGGATCCGAAGACGATGGGCAAGGACCAGGACTTTCCCATTTCCATCGAGGTGCAACTGCTGGGTGGCGATGGCGAGAAGCCGCGCACAACGGCCAATCTGTGCACTCCGGGGACGAACGTGGTGATGAACGGGGCGCTGTTTACGCGGCATTGCTTGAATTCGACGTCGGACACGTTTCACGGCGAGCAGTGGGTGAGGGTGGAGGTGAAGGTGCTGGGCAGCGATTCCATCGAGCACTTCGTCAATGGCAAGTCTGTATTGAAGTATGAGAAGCCGCAGATCGGCGGCGGGAATGTATCCGGGCACGATGCGGCGGTGAAGAAGGATGGCATGCTGCTCAACGAGGGCTGGATTTCGTTGCAGAGCGAAAGCCATCCGGTGGAGTTCCGGAAAGTGGAGTTGATGGTGCTGGAGTAGGTCTGATGCGACGCTTGTTGGGGGCGATGTCAACCCGGGCGAGATGAGCATTCACAATTATAATGGGCTTAGAGAGGGCCATCAGAGTGCCGAAAGAGACCGCCAGACAAGTTTCAACAGAAGAGGTGTGGAGCGGCCTGCCCAACCTGTTCAAGACGGCCTTTTGTGGAATCATTCAAGCCGCCGGTCCGCTGGGTGTTCAAGCACATCTGTTGCATGTGGCCGCCAAGGCAATGCAGCAAGAATTGGAAGAGGTGAGCACGCCGATAGCGGAAGGAATGGGGAAGGACGCGAGGGCCACACTTGTGGCGAAGATGCTAGCTGGTGAGATGTCCGAAAGAAGCACGCGGACAGATCTGGACAACGTGTTCGCGGAATTACGACGGTTGGACCATGTGGCAGCGGATACGGTCCTCTACCATATCCATGGAATGACAGTAGCGGAAATCGCAAAACGGCAACAACGGCCGTCATGGAAGGTCCGCTTGGATATCGAATTCAGCATGGAATGGCTAGCTGATCGAGTTCTACCGGCACAGGAGGAGCAGTCTCTAATGGAGGAACGCTACGATCTCTTGTCGGAGCAGTTCATTGCTCCGTTGGACGCAGAGAAGGCAGCGAGGCTGGAGGAACTCGAACTCCGGCTTCAGGAGATCGACCGGCACCGCGCGGATGCGCTAGACCGTGAATACGCTGAGACGCCCGCAGGCCGCCTGGATCGCGGCTTGGCTCAGTTGGAGGATACCCTCCACGCATTGAAAAAGGGGTAGGCGTCAAAGCGCATGGCATTCTTCGCACGCGGGCCTGACCCAGGACCGTTCTCCGACTATCGCCAGTACAAGCCGTCGTTGCGCACGACTTTCCGATATCAGTGCGCCTACTGCGGCATCACGGAAGGCTATCGACGAGGCACAGATGTTTTCGGCGCGGATCATTACCGACCGCGTCACTTGTTTCCACAACTGGTCTGCGAGTGGGCCAATCTTTACTACTGCTGCCTGGGGTGCAATTCCAGGAAAGGAACACGTTGGCCGGACGATCGGCTTCGAGCCAAGGGCTTCGAGTTCATCGATCCCTGTAAACGGGACCCGCAGGATGGAGACTGGAGGGAGAACGCCGAAGGACATCTCATTGCCGAGTCGCCTGCTGGAGAATACTCCATTCAGGTTGCCGGCTTGAACCGAGAGGAGTGTATTCGCTTTCGTCAACGGCGCGCGGCAACGGCAGCCAGATTGTCGCGATGCCGAGCGCTCATCAACTCCTTGACTGGAGACAAGAGAATAGCGGAACTGGCGCGGAATGCCCTTCGCGATGCAGAAGCACTTTGGGAGGAGTGCTACGGAGAACTCCCGTTCTTGCGGTAGCGCCGATCAGGCGGCGGCGGGCAGCATGTCGCGTCCCCCGACGGCATCGACGAGGGCCTTCAGGCCGACGCGGCAGCGGTGCAGGCGGACGCGCACGGCGACCTCAGTCATGCCGCTGCGGGCGGCCACGTCGCTCATGTCGCGCTCTTCGACATAGCGCTCCACCATCAGCTTCCGATCGAGCCCTTCGCATAAAGACAGAAGCTTGTCGCAATCGACTCGGGCGCGGACGCGCTCGGCGCCGGATACGGCGGCGGCGCAGGCTTCCATCAATTCGGCGAAGCGTCCGCCACGGCGGCGGGTGTTACACAGGTTGCGATACGCGATACTGTTCACCCACGCGAGCACGCGCGACTCTTCCTTCAACTGCGCCCGTGCTTCCCAGCCCCTTGCCCATGCTGCCTGCGCGAGTTCTTCGGCTTCCTCGCGGCGCGCGCCGCGGTAAAGCAGGAATCCGATCGTCGACGCAAAACCCTTTTCGTATGCGATGCCGAAAGCTTCTGGTGTCATTGTTTTTTTCGCTCCTTGTGGTTTTGTACTCCCAGCCAGCTTGCTACCTCCACATGTGCAAGCAGCGTGCCATTTGCCGATTTGCCCAGTTTTCCTTGATTTAGGCCCTAGTGGTTGAACCGCGCACCGTGACAAAATTACTCGCCGGGAGCGATTCTTTCCTGTTTCGGCGTGTTTCGGAAACGATGGTGCGGCGCGCAACGTCCAGTGAACAGAGCATTTCCGCGCCGTAGCGCGGACTGGCACAGAAGTTGCATAAATGAAGAACGGAGGATGACACATGAACAAGCGATCCTGGTTGCTGAGCGCCGCGCTGGCCGTGCCTCTGGCCTTCGCTTCTGACTTTGCCTCGGAGCTGGAAGCAGACTTCGATCATTCCGACCTCGACCGCGGCATCCAACTCTACGAAGCCGGCAAGTTCCAGGATGCCGAGACTGCGCTGGCGGCCGCCGTGGAAGCCAATCCCGACAACGCACGGGCCCATGAGTATCTGGGACGCACGCGGCTGGAGTTGCACAAGTTCCCGGCCGCACAAACGGAATTGGTGAAGGCTGACGAGCTATCGCCGGACAACGCTGCCGTGAAGATCGGCCTGGCGCGGGCGTATCTGGAACAGAAGCAATTGGACAAAGCCGAGAGCGAAGCCAATCGCGCCGCCGAGCTGAGCGATTCCAATCCCGACGTGCCGTTGTATCGCGGGGCCATTGCCGTCGCCAAGCGCGATTTCCGCAACGGAGCGAAGCTGCTGGAAGAAGCCGTCGCCAAGAAGCCCGATGCCGCCTACGCGCATTACTACGCGGGGCTCGCTTACAACGGGCTGCGGCAGCCGGACAAGATGGTAGAACATTTCCGCACCTTTTTGAAACTGGCGCCGGACGCCCCGGAAGCGCCGAAGGTGCAATCCCTGCTGCGTGCCACGCGTTAAGCTCGAACTGTGAGAGTTCGCAAGCGCACTGTCGCCGCCGCCATTGCCGCAGTCGCGCTCGTGCTGGCCGTCGCCGCTGTGCTGTATGTGCGAAGTCCGGCGTTTGAGCGCCGTCTGCTGGTGGAAGCGAGCCGGCTGCTGGAACAACAGGGGCTGCAGTTCCAGAGCCGCGCACTGCGCCTCAATCTGCGCAAATTGTCGGTATCGCTGGATGGCGTGAGCCTGGCCGCGGTGCATGCGCCTCAGCTTCCCGCACTGGCGAGCGCCGGGCGCCTGGATGTGGACATCGATGCGTGGGCGCTGCTCGACGGGCAGTACATTATTCAGGGCGCCACCATCGAGTCGCCGCGCATTCACCTGGTGATGCTCGCCGACGGCAGCAATAATCTGCCGAAGCTCAAGGAAACGGAATCCTCGGGGCCGCCGAATTACCGCATCCATAATCTGAAGATCAACGCGGGCTCGCTGGTGGTGGAGGATCGCGGCGCGGGATTCACGGCGCGTGTGCCCGAGTTTACGGGCGCGGTGGATTTTTCCACGCTGGCGCAACGCTATCGCGCGACGTTGACGGTTCCCTCGGCGCAGGTACGCAGCGGCGAGCAGGATCTCGCGGTGCGCGCCATCGATGCCGCGGTGGAGACGCCGCCGGAGTTCGACCGCGTGCATGTGGAGCATCTGCGCGCCACCACGGACTATGGCAGCATCGATGTTGCGGGGGATCTCGCCGGCGGAGAGCAATCGTCGTCGCTCAAGTTCAAGGCCGTGGGATCGGTGGCCACTCCTGTCGCCACGGATGTGGCTTTGACGGGTAGCGTCACATTTCCCGGATTCGATGTGCAGCGCTACAACGCCGAGGCGCGCCTGCTGCTGCGCGCGGCGCGGGGTGCGATTCCACTTTCCGGCGATGCGTCGGTGCGCGCGGCGAACAACGTGGTGCGGGCAACGATCCATGGCGTGCAGATTCCCGGGGTGCGTGCGCGCGGCGATGTGCAGTTGGATGCCGGCTCGAAAGTGGATGGGCGGTTCACCATCGATGTGCATGACGCGGCGCAGGCCGTCGGACCGTATCGCGAGCAACTTCCGCCGATCGCGGGGAGTCTGTCATCAGTGGTGGCGCTGAGCGGCACGGTGCGCGATCCGCGGGCGTCCGTGCAGTTGGACCGCGCGGCGCTCGATATCGGGCAATTCCAGGCGCTCTCGGCCACAGGGGCGTTTGATGCGACGTTGCGCGAGGTGCGCATTCATCGACTCGATCTGTCGGCCGCCGGCCAGCATGCCACGGTGGAAGGCACGGCCAGCGAACAGATGCTGGATCTGCGGGCGAGCATCGAACAGGCGAGCATCGCCGCGCTGGCCTCGCTGATTCCCGATCAAAAATTGCCGGTGGCCGGACGGCTG